>DAIOWL010000137.1:0-11094 GCA_036758545.1 Streptosporangiaceae bacterium
ATCGCGGCCTACCCGGACCGGGGCAAGGTCCTGGTCCAGGGGGTCAATGTGGTCAAGAAGAACAAGAAGGTCAGCTACCAGGGCCAGCGGGGTGCCAAGGAAGGCGGCATCACGCACGAGGAGGCCCCGATCGACGTGAGCAACGTGCAGCTGGTTGATCCGGACGACAGCAAGAAGCCCGCGAGGGTCGGCTACCGGTTCGACGAGGACGGCAACAAGATCCGCGTCGCCAGGCCGAGCGGGAAGGACATCTGATGGCCACCGAAGCGCCGCCGGTACCGCGGCTCAAGGAGCGCTACCGCGCCGAGATCGCGCCCGCGCTCAGGGACGAGTTCGGCTTCGCCAACGTGATGCAGGTCCCCGGCCTGGTCAAGATCGTCGTGAACATGGGCGTCGGCGAGGCGGCCAGGGACGCGAAGCTGATCGAGGGCGCGGTCCGTGACCTGTCCACCATCACCGGGCAGCGGCCGGCCGTGGCCCGGGCCAAGAAGTCCGTGGCCCAGTTCAAGCTGCGCGAGGGCATGCCCATCGGCGCGCACACCACGCTGCGCGGCGACCGGATGTGGGAGTTCCTCGACCGGCTGCTGACGATCGCGCTGCCCCGGATCCGCGACTTCCGCGGCCTGTCCGACCGGCAGTTCGACGGGCACGGCAACTACACGTTCGGTCTCGTCGAGCAGGTCATGTTCCACGAGATCGACCCGGACAAGGTGGACAGGCAGCGCGGGATGGACATCACCGTGGTCACCACGGCAACAAACGACGCCGAAGGCCGTTCGCTGCTGCGACGGCTCGGCTTCCCCTTCAGGGAGGGGTGAGTAATGGCAAAGAAGGCGCTGGTCGTCAAGCAGAAGCGGACTCCGAAGTTCCAGGTCCGGGCCTACACGCGGTGTACCCGCTGCGGGCGGCCGCGGGCCGTCTACCGCAGGTTCAGCCTGTGCCGGATCTGCTTCCGCACGATGGCGCACCGCGGCGAACTGCCCGGCATCACCAAGTCCAGCTGGTAACAACCGAGAACGAGCACACCGCAGGTCCCCTGGAGACACGGGAAACCGCGGTGAGGAAGGCCTCAAGGCCATGACGATGACCGATCCCATCGCGGACATGCTGACGCGACTGCGGAACGCGAATTCGGCGTACCACGACACCGTGGGCATGCCGTACTCCAAGATCAAGTCGCACATCGCGGAGATCCTCCAGCAGGAGGGCTACATCGCGGGCTGGCGGGTGGAGGACGCCGAAGTCGGCAAGAACCTCGTGGTCACCCTCAAGTTCGGGAACCAGCGCGAGCGCTCCATCGCCGGCATCAAGCGGGTGTCAAAGCCCGGCCTGCGCGTGTACGCGAAGAAGGACAACCTGCCCAAGGTCCTGGGCGGCCTCGGCGTGGCGATCATCTCCACGTCGGGCGGGCTGCTGACCGACAAGCAGGCCAAGAAGCGTGGCGTGGGCGGGGAAGTCCTCGCCTACGTCTGGTAAGGAGAGCTGCAATGTCAAGGATCGGGCGGCTCCCCGTGACCATCCCCAGCGGGGTACAGGTCGAGATCGACGGGCGCCAGGTCACCGTGCAGGGCCCGAAGGGCACCCTGCAGCACACCGTGGCTGACCCCATCGACGTCACGCGCGAGGACGGGGCCATCAAGGTCACCAGGCCGAACGACGAGGGCCCGGTGCGAGCGCTGCACGGACTGTCGCGCACGCTGATCGCCAACATGGTCACCGGCGTGACCGACGGCTACAGCAAGACCCTGGAGATCGTCGGTGTCGGCTACCGGGTGCAGGCCAGGGGCAGCAACCTGGAGTTCTCGCTCGGGTTCAGCCACCCCGTGGTCATCACCCCGCCCGAGGGCATCACCTTCCGGGTCGAGGCCCCGACCAGGTTCGTGGTCGAGGGCATCGACAAGCAGCAGGTGGGCGAGATCGCCGCGCAAATCCGCAAGCTCCGCAAGCCCGACCCGTACAAGGGCAAGGGCGTGCGGTACCAGGGCGAGCAGATCCGCCGCAAGGTCGGGAAGGCTGGGAAGTAAGTCATGGCTGGCACCAAGACCAGGTCGCACGCACGGGCCACCGGACGGGTGCGTCCGCATACGCACGCCACCGCGGCCGGGCGCGTCCGCCGGCACCTGCGGGTCCGCAAGAAGGTCACCGGTAGCGCGAGCCGTCCCCGGCTCGTCGTCAACCGGTCGGCGCGGCACATGTTCGCGCAGATCGTCGACGACAACGCGGGCCGCACGCTGGCCGCCGCGTCCACCCTGGACGCGCCGATCCGGACCGCCGAGGGCGACAAGACGGCCAAGGCGCGTCAGGTCGGCGAGCTGCTCGCGCAGCGCGCCAAGGATGCGAGCATCGCGGCCGTCGTGTTCGACCGTGGCGGCTACCGCTACCACGGCCGCATCGCGGCGCTCGCGGACGGCGCCAGGGAAGGCGGACTACAGCTGTGAACGAGCACGGTAATACAGAGATGAGGAAGGGCTAATGCCAGGAGCACCGCGGCGAGGCGGCGGCGGCGAACGGCGCGATCGCCGGGACGACCGTCGCGGCGGCGCGGCCGAGAAGCAGGCCGCCTACCTCGAGCATGTGGTCACCATCAACCGGGTGGCCAAGGTCGTCAAGGGCGGCCGGCGCTTCAGCTTCACCGCGCTGGTCGTGGTGGGCGACGGCAAGGGCATGGTCGGCGTCGGGTACGGCAAGGCCAAGGAGGTGCCGGCCGCCATCGCCAAGGGCGTGGAGGAGGCCAAGAAGCACTTCTTCCGGGTGCCGATGATCGCCAGCACCATCCCGCACACCGTGCAGGGCGAGGAGGCGGCGGGTGTCGTGCTGCTCAAGCCGGCCAGCCCGGGAACCGGCGTTATCGCCGGCGGCCCGGTGCGGGCCGTGCTGGAGTGCGCGGGCATCCACGACGTGCTGTCCCGCTCGCTCGGCTCGTCCAACCCGATCAACGTCGTGCACGCGACGGTGGCCGCGCTGAAGAGCCTGAACCGGCCCGAGGAGATCGCGGCCAAGCGCGGCCTGCCGATCGAGGACGTGGCCCCCGCGGCCATGCTGCGGGCGCGTGCGGCCGCGGCCGGCGCGTAAGGAGACACCAATGGCACAGCTGAAGGTGACACAGATCAAGTCGAAGATCGGCGGGAACAGCGCGCAGCGGAACTCGCTGCGCTCGCTCGGGCTGCGCCGGATCGGCCAGGTCGTGGTCAAGCCGGACCGGCCTGAGTTCCGCGGCATGATCAAGACCGTGCGCCACCTGGTGACGGTGGAGGAAGTGGACTAAATGCCGGACGAACAGAATGCCTCCGGGCGCGGGCTGAAGCTGCACCATCTGCGGCCGGCCCCGGGAGCGCACAAGGCCAAGACACGGGTCGGCCGCGGTGAGGGGTCCAAGGGCAAGACGGCCGGACGCGGCACCAAGGGCACCAAGGCCCGCACCACGATGCGTCTCGGCTTCGAGGGCGGCCAGATGCCGCTCCAGCGCCGGCTGCCGAAGCTGAAGGGCTTCTCCAACGCGGGTTTCGGCACCAGCTACCAGGTGGTGAACATCGGCCGGCTGGCCGAGCTGTTCCCCGAGGGCGGCGACGTGACCCCGGAGAACCTGGTCGCCAAGGGTGCGGCCCGCAAGGGCGAGCTGGTCAAGGTGCTCGGCACCGGCGAGATCGACGTGGCCCTGCGGGTGACCGCGCACGCGTTCTCGGCCACGGCCGCGGCGAAGATCGAGCGGGCCGGCGGCACCGTCACCGAGCTCTCCTGACACCGAGCGAGCTCTCCTAACCAAGGGAGACAACCCATGACGTGCCGGGTAAGATACGTGGACTGCCCGATCAACCGAACCGAGGACTGCGCATGCTGACGGCCTTCGTGCGGGCGTTCCAGACGCCGGACCTTCGCAAGAAGCTGCTGATCACCCTCGGCCTTATCGCGTTGTTCCGTTTCGGCGCCTCGCTGCCCACACCGGGCATCAGCGAGACGAATGTGGCGTTCTGCTCGAACGCGGCTGCCCAGGGATCGACGGCGGGCGTGCTCGCCATCGTCAACCTGCTCAGCGGCCAGGCGCTGCTGCGGCTGTCGGTGTTCGCGCTCGGCATCATGCCGTACATCACCGCCAGCATCATCCTGCAGCTGCTCACGGTCGTCATCCCGCGGCTGGAGACGCTGAAGCAGGAGGGTCAGTCCGGACAGGCCAAGATCACCCAGTACACCAGGTACCTCACCGTGGGCCTGGCGGTGCTCCAGTCCACCGGGTACGTGGAGCTGGCGAAGTCGGGCACCCTGTTCAACGGGTGCGGGGCGTCCGGCACCGCCAACCCGCTGATTCCGAACTCCTCGACCTTCACCATCGCCACGATGGTGATCACCATGGTGGCCGGCACCACGGTCATCATGTGGATGGGCGAGCTGATCACCGACCGCGGCGTCGGCAACGGCATGTCGGTGCTGATCTTCACCACGGTCATCTCGGTCATCCCGGGCGAGATCCTGGCCATCTACCGGACCAAGAGCGCCTTCTACGCGGCTATCGCCATCGTGGTCGTCATCGCCATCGTCGCGTTCATCGTGTTCATGGAACAGGCCCAGCGCCGCATCCCGGTGCAGTACGCCAAGCGGATGGTGGGCCGCCGGATGTACGGCGGCACCTCGACCTACATCCCGATGAAGGTGAACCAGGCCGGCGTCATCCCGGTCATCTTCGCCTCGTCCCTGCTCTACATCCCGACCCTGGCGGCCCAGCTGTTCGGCAACCAGAGCAATCCGCAGGGCTGGGTCTCCTGGATCGCACGCAACGTCGAGCAGAGCAACTCTCCCATCTACATGCTCGCCTTCTTCCTGCTGATCGTCGGGTTCACCTACTTCTACGTGTCGATTACCTTCAACCCGACCGAAGTAGCCGACAACATGAAGAAGTACGGCGGGTTCATCCCCGGCATCAGACCCGGCCGGCCGACCGCCGAGTACCTCCAGTACGTGCTGAGCAGGCTTACCGCGCCGGGCTCGGTCTACCTCGGGGTAATCGCGCTGTTCCCGCTGGTGGCGCTCGGTGCCGCCGGCGTCGCCAACCAGTTCCCGTTCAGCGGAATCAGCCTGTTGATCATGGTCGGCGTCGGGCTGGATACGGTGAAGCAGATCGAGAGCCAGTTGCAGCAGCGCAACTATGAGGGTTTCTTGCGATAGTGCGCATCGTCCTCGTCGGGCCCCCCGGTGCGGGCAAGGGGACACAGGCCCAGTTCATCGCTTCGCACCTGGCGATCCCGAGGATCTCGACAGGTGATATTTTCCGGTACAACGTCACCAGCAACACCGAGCTCGGCCGTAAGGCCAGGGAGTTCATGGAGCGGGGCGACCTGGTACCGGACGAGGTAACGGTGGCGATGGTCCGGGACCGGCTGGCCGAGGACGACGCACAGGAGGGTTTCCTGCTCGACGGCTTCCCGCGTAACGTACCGCAGGCCGAGACGCTGAAGAAGCTGCTGCTGCAGGAGTGGGACGCCCGGCTCAGCGTGGTGCTGGAACTGGTCGTGGACGAGGACGAGGTGGTGCGGCGGCTGTCGGGCCGCCGGACCTGCCGTCGCTGCGAGCGGGTCTGGCACGTCCTGTACGACCCGCCCGCCCGCACCGGCATCTGCGACGACTGCGGCGGCGAGCTCTTCCAGCGGGACGACGACTCCGAGGAGACGATCAGGCATAGGCTCGAGGTCTACGCCGAGCAGACCTCCCCGCTCATCGCCTTCTACGCCGACGAGAACATCCTGATCGGCATCGACGCGACCGGCCCGGTGGAAGAGGTCACCAGCCGGGCCATGGCCGCGCTCCGTCCGTTCGTACGCTGAAAGTGGCCCGGTATATGTGGCCTGGTAGCAGAGGCATGAATATCGAGATCAAGACCCCGGAGCAGATCGCGGTGATGCGCGAGGCCGGGCTCGTGGTCGCGCGCACCCTGCGCGTCCTGGCCGCCGCGGTCCGGCCCGGTGTCACCACCGCGGAGCTTGACGCGATCGCCGAGGCCGAGATCCGCGGCGCGGGCGCGACCCCGTCGTTCAAGGGGTACCACGGCTACCCGGCGACGATCTGCACGTCGGTGAACGAGGAGATCGTGCACGGCATCCCGAGCCCGCGGCGGAGCCTGGCCGACGGCGACATCATCTCCATCGACTGCGGCGCCATCGTCGGCGGGTGGCACGGCGACGCGGCCCTCACCGTCGGCGTGGGCACCATCTCCGCCGCGGACGCCGCCTTGCTCGAGGCGTGCGAGACCGCGCTGTGGCACGGACTGGCCCAGGCCCGCGCCGGGCGCCGCCTCGGCGACATCTCCCACGCGGTTGAGACCAGCGTCCACCGATCCGGCCGGTACGGCCTGGTCGAGGAGTACACCGGCCACGGCATCGGCAGTGCGATGCACATGGACCCGCCGGTGCCCAACTACGGGCGAGCGGGCCACGGGCCGCGGCTGCGGCCCGGCATGGCGCTGGCCATCGAGCCGATGGTGATGCTCGGCGGCGCGGAGACCGTCCTGCTCGACGACGACTGGACGGTGGTCACCGCCGACGGGAGCCGGGCCGCGCACTTCGAGCACACGGTCGCGATCACCCCCGACGGACCCTGGGTCCTGACGGCCGAAGACGGCGGTGAGTCCGGATTCGCCGGGCACCCGGGCATAACGGAAACAAGCCTCGGCGATACTAGGAAGGAGAAGGACCCGGAAAGCGTTCCGCCGACCTAGGAGGGTGCCCGGTGCCTGGTGACCCGCGAATCCGCGCTTCGGACGCGGATCGCGACCGCGTGGCAGCGCTGCTGCGCGAGCACCACGCCGCCGGCCGGCTGACCGCGGAGGAGTTCCACGAGCGCATGGACCGCGCCCTGGAGGCCAGGACGCTGGGCGAGCTCGACGAGCTGCTGGCGGACCTGCCCGCCATCGATCTGTACCAGCTGCCCGACGCGTCGCTGCGGCGCGCTCCGCCGCACCTCGGGCAGTCGCTGCTGCCGACCGACCTCGGCGGCCACGGCCCGGCCAGGTTCGCGCCGGGGACGGTGGCCATGGGCGTGTGGGCGGCGGTAACGTCGGCGCTGGTCGCCGTCTGGGCGGTCGCCGCCGTGGTCGGCGGCGGCACCTGGTTCCCCTGGTGGGCGCTGATCGCGCTCCCGTGGATCTGGGCGATAGTCCGCCGTTCGCAGCGTCACGGGGAATAGCGGAGCGCCCCGCGGTGTCTTATAACCTGGGCGGTTCGCGCCGGGGCGCGGGGTCGAGTACACTCGTCTCCGGCCCATCTGCTGGGTCCTGCCTGGCCGGCGCTCGGGGGTTCGCGTACGCGACCACGATACCGGCCTAAGAATGCCCTTCCGGTCTTCTCGTCCGCTGTCGTAAGCCAGCGCGGCGTGAGCCGGGCCGGACGGGCGAGCAGAAAACAGTACGGCGAAGAACACAGTACGGCCAGACCAGACCGCGCTCAGGCGCGGGCCATCACCACAAAGCGAAGCGCGGAGGACATGCCCAAGAAAGACGGCGCCATTGAGATTGAAGGCACGGTTGTCGAGTCACTCCCGAATGCCTTCTTCCGGGTGGAGCTGGACAACGGGCACAAGGTTCTCGCTCACATCAGCGGGAAAATGCGGATGCACTACATCCGCATCCTGCCTGACGACCGCGTGGTCGTGGAGCTCAGCCCCTACGACCTCAGTCGCGGGCGGATCGTGTACCGGTACAAGTAACAGCAAGTAATAATAGAATCAGATTTAGTGGAGAAAGCACCGTGAAGGTCAAGCCGAGCGTCAAGAAGATCTGCAGTAAGTGCCGGATCATCCGTCGGCACGGCCGCGTCATGGTCATCTGCACCGACCCCAGGCACAAGCAGCGCCAGGGCTAACCAGATAGATAGACGCGTACCGCAGGCAGCCATCCGTGGCTGCGACCCCCGGTCGGAGGCCGGGGCCGTGTCCGGGCAGGGCGCGGGGGCGGCGCGAAGGACCTCCGCGAGACGAAGGAGAACTGCCCGCACATGGCCAGGCTTTCTGGAGTGGACCTGCCCCGCGACAAGCGGGTCGAGGTCGCGCTCACCTATATCTACGGCATCGGCCGCACGAGGGCGCTGCAGACGCTGGCGGCGACCGGCGTCAGCGGGGACACCCGGGTCAGCAGCCTCAGCGACGAGGAGCTGATGAAGCTCCGCGACTGGATCGACGCGACCTACCAGGTCGAAGGTGACCTGCGCCGCGAGGTCCAGGCCGACATCAGGCGCAAGGTCGAGATCGGCAGCTACCAGGGCATCCGCCACCGTCGCGGGCTCCCGGTGCACGGGCAGCGGACGCAGACCAACGCGCGCACCCGCAAGGGCAAGAAGAAGACGGTGGCCGGCAAGAAGAAGGCCGGGAAGAAGTAGTCCGTTCCGCGGATCGATCACCTCACAAGGAAGCCACAGAAAGATATGCCGCCAAGGAGCCGTCAGCAGGCCGCCAAGAAGGTGCGCCGCAAGGAGCGGAAGAACGTCGCTCACGGGCACGCCCACATCAGGAGCACGTTCAACAACACGATCATCTCGATTACCGACCCGACCGGAAACGTCATCTCGTGGGCGTCCGCAGGTCAGGTCGGCTTCAAGGGATCGCGCAAGTCGACGCCGTACGCCGCCCAGATGGCCGCGGAAGCCGCGGCGCGGCGCGCGATGGAGCACGGCATGCGCAAGGTCGACGTCTTCGTCAAGGGTCCGGGCTCGGGCCGGGAGACCGCCATCAGGTCGCTGCAGGCGACCGGGCTAGAGGTCGGTTCGATCCAGGACATGACCCCCGTTCCGCACAATGGCTGCCGGCCGCCGAAGCGGCGCCGGGTCTGAGGGCTTGAGGAGATAGCGACAGATGGCTCGATACACAGGCCCGGACTGCAAGCTGTGCCGCCGGGAGAAGACCAAGCTCTTCCTGAAGGGCGCCAAGTGCGACTCGCCGAAGTGCCCGATCGAGATCCGGCCCTACCCGCCGGGTGAGCACGGGCGGAACCGGCCCAAGGAAGGCGACTACCTGACGCAGATCCGGGAGAAGCAGAAGGCCCGCCGGATCTACGGCATCCTGGAGAGGCAGTTCCACGGCTACTACGTCGAAGCGGCCCGCAAGCATGGCCGTACCGGCGAGACCATGCTCCAGCTACTCGAGCGCCGCCTGGACAACGTCGTCTTCCGCGCGGGCTTCGCCAAGAGCCGCGACATGGCGCGCCAGCTGGTGACCCACGGCCACTTCACGGTGAACGGCAGGAAGGTCGACATCCCGTCCTACCGGGTCAGCGAGAACGACATCGTCGAGGTGATCCCCAAGTTCCTCGAGATGACGCCGTTCGTCATCGCGCGGGCCGAGGCCGGCGAGCGCATCGTGCCCGCCTGGCTCGAGGTGGTGCCGGACAAGATGCGGGTCCTGGTGCACTCGCTGCCCGTCCGGGCGCAGATCGACACCCAGGTCCAGGAACAGCTCATCGTCGAGTACTACTCGAAGTAAGGCCAGCCGCCAGGCTGGCCTAGCCCGCCCCCGGCCCCAGCGGGCCGGGGAAGGGAAAACCCCACGGGACCCGGACGGTCTTGGGGGGTATGCGGGGGGCGAAGCCCCCCGCAAGTGTCGCGATAGTCATATAGCGGGCATCGCGGAAGGGAAGAACAATGCTCATCGCTCAGCGCCCCTCGCTCGCCGAGGAGCAGGTAGACGAATACCGGTCCAGGTTCGTGATCGAGCCGCTCGAGCCGGGTTTCGGTTACACGATCGGCAACTCGCTCCGGCGCACGCTGCTGTCCTCCATCCCGGGCGCGGCCGTCACCAGCATCAGGATCGAGGGCGTCCTGCACGAGTTCTCCACGGTTCCCGGCGTGAAGGAAGATGTCACCGACATCATCCTGAACCTGAAGGAACTGGTGGTGTCCTCCGAGCACGACGAGCCGGTCGTCATGTACCTGCGCAAGCAGGGTCCCGGCGAGGTGACCGCGGCCGACATCGCGCCGCCGGCCGGCGTCGAGGTGCACAACCCCGAGCTGCACATCGCCACCCTGAACGCCAAGGGCAAGCTCGAGATGGAGCTCACCGTCGAGCGCGGCCGCGGCTACGTCTCGGCCACTCAGAACAAGCAGCCGGGCCAGGAGATCGGCCGGGTGCCGATCGACTCCATCTACTCGCCCGTGCTCCGGGTCACCTACAAGGTCGAGGCCACCCGAGTCGAGCAGCGCACCGACTTCGACCGGCTCATCCTCGACGTCGAGACCAAGCCGTGCATGCGCCCGCGGGACGCGGTGGCCAGCGCGGGCAAGACGCTGGTCGAGCTGTTCGGGCTGGCCCGCGAGCTCAACGTCGACGCCGAGGGCATCGACATCGGCCCGTCGCCGACCGACGCCGCGCTAGCGGCCGACCTGGCGCTGCCGATCGAGGACCTCAACCTCACCGTCCGTTCCTACAACTGCCTCAAGCGCGAGGGCATCCACACGGTGGGCGAGCTCGTCGGCCGCAGCGAGCAGGACCTGCTCGACATCAGGAACTTCGGCGCCAAGTCGATCGAGGAAGTCAAGCAGAAGCTCGTTGACATGGGTCTCTCGCTCAAGGACTCGCCGCCCGGATTCGACCCCAGCAGCGCGGTCGGTGCCTACAGCGATGACGACGAGAGCTACGTGGAGACAGAGCAGTACTGACGTGGCTGTGCCCCTAGCCACGGATAACGAGGAGAGGTAGAGGTCAGTATGCCCACGCCCACCAAGGGCCACCGCCTGGGCGGCAGCCCGGCTCACGAACGGCACATCCTGGCGAACCTGGCCACCGCGCTGTTCCAGCATGGCCGGATCACCACCACCGAGGCCAAGGCCAAGCGGCTGCGCCCGGTGGCCGAGCGGCTGATCACCTTCGCCAAGCGCGGCGACCTGCACGCCCGGCGCCACGTGCTGACCGTGGTCACCGACAAGGGCGTGGTGCACCAGCTGTTCACCGAGATCGCGCCGGAGTTCTCCGAGCGGGCCGGCGGTTACACCCGGATCACCAAGATCGGGCCGCGCAAGGGCGACAACGCGGCCATGGCCGTCATCGAGCTGGTCCGCGGCGAGCCGGTCGCGGCCAGGCCGCGCCGCCGGTCTTCCCAGCCTCTCGGGGGCACCAGGTCGCCGA
>DAIOWL010000138.1:0-11029 GCA_036758545.1 Streptosporangiaceae bacterium
GTGCTCCTCGACCTGTTCCGCGGCACCGACCGCGCGGCCGCGGTGCTGATCGCGGCGGGCGTCGCGGGCACCGTGCCCGCGGCGGCCACCGGCCTGGCCGACTGGTCGGCGCTGCACCAGGACCAGCAGCGGGTCGGCCTGGTGCACGCCATCTGCCAGGCGGGGGCCGCGACCCTGTTCCTCGGCTCGCTGGCCGCCCGGGCCGGCGGGCGGCCCGGCTACGGCCGGGCGCTGTCCGGGGCCGGGCTCTTCGCGGGCACCGTCGGCGCCTATCTCGGCGGGCACCTGGCCTTGCGGCTGGGCGCGGGCACCAGCCACGCCGAGCAGGTCAGCCACCTGTCCGGGCTGGGCTGGCACGACCTGTGCGAGCTGGCCGAGCTGCCGGAGCGGCGCCCGGTGCGGCGCCAGCTCGGCTACCTGTCCCTGCTGGTGTACCGGCAGGCAGGCGAGGTCAGCGTGCTGTCAGACCGATGCTCCCATCTCGGAGGACCCCTCCATCAGGGCCGGATCGTGACGGAGCGGGGCGCCGTCTGCGTCACCTGTCCCTGGCACGGATCCACGTTCGTGATCAGCGACGGCACCGTCGTGCACGGGCCCGCTACCGCCCGCCAGCCATCCTTCGAGACCCGCGTGACGGCCGACGGGCGCGTCGAGCTGCGGCCCCGGCCCTGAGGGCGTGGCCGGAGGTTCGGCGCGGGTGGCGGTGGCGCTGCTGAAGAAGCCGCCGATGCCCTCCAGCGCCTTGCCGATCTCGCTGGGCACGATCCAGAGCTTGTTCGCGTCGCCCTGGGCGATCTGCGGCAGCATCTGCATGTACTGGTAGGCCAGCAGGCGCTGGTCCGGGTTGCCCTCGTGGATGGCCTTGAACACGGTGCTGATCGCCTCGGCCTGGCCGCGCGCCCGGGCCGCCTGCGCCGTGGCCTCGGCCTCGGCCCGGAGCACGACCGCCTCGGACTCGCCGCGGGCCTTGAGCACCGCCGCCTGGCGCTCGCCCTCGGCGGTCAGGATGGCCGACTGCTTGGACCCCTCGGCGGACAAGATCGCGGCGCGCTTGTCCCGGTCGGCGCGCATCTGCTTCTCCATCGAGTCCTGGATGGAGCCGGGCGGCTCGATCGCCTTGAGCTCGACCCGGCCGACCCGGATCCCCCACTTGCCGGTCGCCTCGTCGAGTTCCTTGCGCAGCTCGCTGTTGATCTGGTCACGCGACGTGAGCGCGTGCTCGAGCTCCATGCCGCCCACGACGTTGCGCAGCGTGGTCACGGTCAGCTGCTCCACCGCGGTGATGTAGTTGGCGACCTCGTAGGTGGCGGCCCGGGCGTCGGTCACCTGGAAGTAGATGACGGTGTCGATGCTGACCACGAGGTTGTCCCGGGTGATGACCGGCTGCGGCGGGAAGCTGACCACCTGCTCGCGCAGGTCGATGAGCGGGCGGAGCCGGTCGACGAACGGCGTGACCATGTTCAGCCCCGCGTTCAGGGTGCGGTGATACCGGCCGAACCGCTCCACGATGCCCGCCGTGGCCTGCGGCACGATGCGGATCGACCGGCTGATCACCAGGACCACGAGCGCGATGAACACGAGCAGCAGGATGGTACCGACCAGAGGGCTCATGGCTGCCTCACTCCCGCGCCCGGAGCGGGGGTTCCGGTGCTTTGCCGGAGTTTCCGGGCTTGTCTGCTACGTTACCGACCGCGAGCGAGTTCGGCTACCAGACGGCAACTTAGCGTGCACGCGCCGTCCATCTTGACTGGCGGTGCTCGATCTCCAGCTGGACGCCGAAGCAGCGGGACAGGTTCCGCGCGGTGAAGACGTTGTCGATCGGCCCGGCCGCGAGCACCGAGCCGCGGCGCAGCAGCATGGCGTGGGTGAAGCCGTCCGGCACCTCTTCCACGTGGTGGGTGACCAGCACCATCATCGGCGCCTTGGGGTCGCGGGCCAGGGTGGTGAGCCGCCGCAGCAGGTCCTCGCGGCCGCCCAGGTCCAATCCGGCGGCTGGCTCGTCGAGCAGCAGCAGCTCCGGGTCGGGCATCAGGGACCGGGCGATCTGCACCCGCTTGCGCTCGCCCTCGGACAAGGTGGCGAACCGGCGCCGGATGAGGTGGGCGCAGCCGAGCGCATCGAGGATCTCGACCGCGCGAGTGACGTCGCCGGAGTCGTACTCCTCCTTCCACCGGCCGAGGATGGCGTAGGACGCGGTCAGCACCAGGTCGATGACCTTCTCCCCCGGCGGGACCTGCTCGGCGATCGCGGCGCTGGTCAGCCCGATCCGCGGCCGCAGGTCGAAGATGTCGACCTCGCCGAGGCGCTCGCCGAGTACCTCGACGGTGCCCTCGGTGGGGAACATCAGGGTGGCGGCCACCTGGAGCAAGGTGGTCTTGCCCGCTCCGTTCGGCCCGATCAGGATCCAGCGTTCGTCCCCGTGCGCCGTCCAGTCCACGTTGCGCAGCAGGACCGCCGCGTCCCGCCGGACCTCGACGCCTCGCAGCCGCAGCACCTCGTCGGACATCAGGCTCCCTTTCTCCGCACCCTCCGCCGAGACCGAACCTATGCCACAGCACCCCCTTCAGCCCAGCCAGATTGATTGTTAGGCAGGTCAACCTGGGAGGCCGTCCGGAAGTCTAACTAGATGAGAGGAATTTTTGTTGGATTGTGTAACACGTGGCGGTTTATGAGCGCTGTGCTAGGTAGGAATTACTGGGATTCCTGACACCCCGGGCGGATGGGCGATAAGCTGCCTGCTTTGCCTAGCGAACCGATACGAACGCACAGAGTGATCTAGCGAGAAGGAGCGGGACATGCCCCAACGCATCCGGATCCTGGCGTGCAGCTTTGCCTTTGCCCTGGGCTTGGGAATGCTGCTGCTGGGTACGACGGCGGCCCATGCGACACCTCAAGCGCAGGCCGGCGGGGGCTATAGCTCGTCGTCGCCCGGTGGCTGCCACGACCACTGCTCGACGCCGACGCCGAGCCCGACGTGCCACTGCCACACGCCGAAGCCCACCCCGACCCCGACCCCGACCACGCCGACCCCGAAGCCGACCTGCACGTGCAAGTCGACCCCGCCGCCGACCACGCCTCCGCCGACTACTCCTCCCACGACCACGCCTCCGACGACCGCACCGCCAGTGCCGGTGCCGAGTTCTTCCGTGGCGCCCACCGCACCGGCGCCCCAGGTGTCGTCGAGCGAAGCCGTGACGGCGGCCCCGACCGGTGGCGCCAACACCGGTGGCGGCGGCAGCATTGGCAGTGGTGGTCCTGACGTGCCGATGGTCGCGGGCGGCGCCGCCCTGGCGCTCGGCTCGGCCGGCCTGGGCCTGTTCGCCTACCGGCGCTACCGCAAGACAGCTGCCTAGACGTTGTTCGAGGTTCATGGCACGGCATAGGCGC
This sequence comes from Streptosporangiaceae bacterium, assembly GCA_036758545.1. Classification (GTDB taxonomy): domain Bacteria; phylum Actinomycetota; class Actinomycetes; order Streptosporangiales; family Streptosporangiaceae; genus Palsa-504. The sequence continues at coordinate 3,388 of DAIOWL010000138.1, forward strand.
AAGCGCGCAGGCCGACTGGCCCTTGGCACCGCCCTCGCCGCCATCGTGGTGTGCGCGGGCGGTGCCAGCATGGCCGCGTTCGGGCTGCTCGACGGCACTCCCGCTCACGCCGGCGCGACCTACATCCCGCCCTCGATCACGACCATCGCGCCCCGGCTGGCGAGCGATCCGAAGGCGAGACCGCTGGCCCGTTCGGCGCCGGTAAAAATCCGTCTCCCGCGGATCGGGGTGAACGCGCCGGTCATGAAGCTGGGCCGCGATGCGGACGGGACCGTGGCGGTTCCGCCGCTAGCGGCGCACAATCTGGCCGGCTGGTACCGGTACGGACCGTCGCCTGGGCAGCGGGGCCCGGCCGTCATCCTCGGCCACGTGGACTCGGCCACCGGCATCTCGGTGTTCTACTACCTCAAGAACCTGCGCGCCGGGGACACCGTGTACGTGACCCTGGCCGACGGGACGGTGGCCAGGTTCGCCGTGGACGGGCTGCAGAAGGTGGCCAAGGACGCGTTCCCGACCGCGTCCGTGTACGGCAAGTCCGGTGACCCGAGCCTGCGGCTGATCACCTGCGGCGGCCCGTTCGACCAGGCCACCGGGCACTACACGGACAACATCATCGTCTACGCGCACCTAGTCGGGAGCTAGCCGCGCTCGTGCCTGACCGCGATCAGGGCGGCCTGGGTGCGGTCCTGCACGCCGAGCTTGGCCAGCACCGAACTCACGTGCGCCTTCACCGTCTTCTCCGAGACGGTCAGCGCCCGGGCGATCTCCCGGTTGGACCGGCCCTTGGCGATCTCGGCGAGCACCTCGCGCTCCCGGCCGGTGAGCGCGTCCAGGCCTGCCACCGAGTTCCAGCCGCCGCCGTTGCGGACCAGCGAGCCGGCCGCCTCCGGCGCGAGCAGCAGGTGCCCGTCGTGCACCGAGCGGATCGCCCGGACCAGCGCGTCCGGGTCCACGTCCTTGTACACCACCCCGGCCGCGCCCGAGCGCAGCGCCAGGCTGGCCGAGGCGGGTTCGGTCGCGCTGGTGAGCACGAGCACCCGGGCCGCGCTGTCGCTGGCTTTGAGCTGGGTCAGCACGGCGATGCCGTCCATGCCGGGCAGCTTGAGGTCGAGGAGGACGACGTCCGGGGAGAGTTCGGCGGCCAGGGCGAGCGCGGTGGCGCCGTCGCCAGCCTCGCCGGCCACCTCGATCCCGTCCTGGACCTCGAGCAGCACCCGCAGGCCGCGCCGGACCACCGGGTGGTCGTCCACGATCAGCACCTTTATCGGCCCCGTGCCTGGCGCCGTCATCGGGCCGCCTTCCCCGGGACGGTCATCCGCACCGTGGTTCCCTTCGGGCCGGACCTGATGGCCAGCCGCCCGCCCGCCGCCGCGGCGCGCTCGCGCATCGATTCCAGCCCGAGCCCGGGGCCGCCGGACGGCGCGTCCGGGGCGAAGCCGTGGCCGTCGTCGGACACCTCCAGCACGACCAGGCGCGGGGTGGTGGACAGGGCGACCGTGACGCGGGACGCGCCGGCGTGGCGCAGCGCGTTGTGCAGGGCCTCCTGCGCCACCCGGTAGAGCGCCGCTTCCGCGTGCTGGCGCAGCGGCGGCAGGCAGGCGGCCGTGAATGCGACCGGGACACCGTGCGCCCGCCCGGCCAGCACCGCGTACCGGCGCAGCGATTCGGCCAGCCCGGCGGCTTCCAGGTCCGGCGGGCTCAGGCCGTCGATGACCGCGCGGAGCTCGGCGTGAGCTTCGGCGCCGAGCTCGCCGACCACCTCGATCTCGGCCCTGATCCGTTTGGCGTCGGGCGGCTCGCGGGCGGCCAGCACCGCGGCGGCGCGGGCGTGCGCCCGGATGCTGAACAGCTTCTGCGTGACCGCGTCGTGCAGGTCACGGGCCAGCCGGGACCGTTCCTGCACGACGGACAGCTCGCGGCTGCGCTCGTACAGCCGCGCGTTGGTCAGCGCGATCGCGGCGTGCGCGGCGAACAGCGAGAGGATCTCCTCGTCGCGGTCGGTGAACCCGCGATTGGCGGCCGCGGCGGAGACCTTGTTGGCCGCGAAGATGATGCCGAGGACCTGATCCCCGTCCCGGACGGGGACCCCGAGGAAGTGCGACATCTTGGGGTGCGCGGCCGGCCAGCCCTCGAACCTGGGATCCTTGCGGATATCCGGGAGCCGTTCCGGCTTGCCCTGGTTGAGCAGCACGGCGAGCATCCCGTGCCGCCGCGGCAGCGGGCCGATCGCCGCCCACTCGGCGTCGCTGATCCCGTCCACCACGAACTCGGCGAACGAGTCGCCCGCATCCGGCACGCCGAGCGCGGCGTAGCGCGCGCCGACCAGGGAGCGGGCCGAGCGCACGATCACCTGCAGCACGTCGCGGACGGACATGTGCCGGGTGACGGACAGCACCGCCTGGCTCACCTGGTACAGCTCGTCGAGTCCTTCGCTCATGGTTGCTCTGACGTTAGCCCTTGTTCTCCGGGCTCGCATCGGGCCGGGGTCTTAGGACCATCGGCGGAGGACGGGCGGGGCTGGTGGCCGATGTGCCCGGGCGCGGCGCTGCCTAGCGTCGGTTGGTATGAGCACAGCTTTGATAACGGGAGCCTCACGCGGCCTCGGCCGGGCCCTGGCGGCCGGCCTGGCCCACGCGGGCTTCGACCTCGTCATCGACGCGCGGGACGCCGCCGCGCTGGACGCAGCCGCGGGGGCGCTGCGTGCAAGCGGTGGAACCGTGACCGCGGTGCCGGGCGACGTGACCGATCCGGCGCACCGGGCCGCGCTGGTCGCGGCCTGCGCGGGCCGGCTCGACCTGCTGGTGAACAACGCCGGCACGCTGGGCGCCAGCCCGCTGCCCGCGCTGGCCGACTACCCGGCGGACGAGCTGCGCGCCGCGTTCGAGGCGAACGTGATCGCGCCGATCGCGCTGACCCAGCTGGCGCTGCCGCTGCTGCGCGCCAGCGGCGGCGCGGTGCTGAACATCACCTCGGACGCGGCCGTGGAGGCCTACGCGGGCTGGGGCGGCTACGGCGCGGCCAAGGCCGCCCTGGAACAGGCCTCGAACGTGCTGGCCGCCGAGGAGCTCGGGGTCCGCGTGTGGTGGGCCGACCCCGGCGACCTGCGCACCGACATGCACCAGCTGGCCTTCCCCGGCGAGGACATCTCGGACCGGCCCGAACCCGCCTCGGTCGTGCCCGCGTTCGTCCGGCTGGTCAGCGAGCGGCTGCCGAGCGGCCGGTACCGCGCGGCGCACCTCATGCCTCGCGAGCCGGTCAGCTCATGACCACTCTGGATGAGTTCAGGCTGGATGAGTTCACGCTGCCCGCTTCGCTGGAGGCGCACGAACCGCCCGAGGCGCGCGGCCTGCCCAGGGACGGGGTGCGGATGCTGGTCAGCCGCCGGGCGTCCGGCGAGGTCAGCCACCACGGCTTCGCCGAGCTGCCCGGCCTGCTGCTCCCGGGTGACCTGCTGGTGGTCAACACGACGGCCACCTTGCCGGCTCAGGTCCGGGTGTCGGCCGAGCTGGCGGTGCACTTCTCCGGGCCGCGGCCGGACGGATCGTGGCTGACCGAACTCCGGCAGGTCACGGGCAAAACCACGGTGCCGAACGGTCGTGGCTATCCCGGTCAGCGACTGATCCTGCCCGGCGGGGCAGTCCTGGTCCTGGAGGGACGGGCCACGAACCGGCTCTGGCGGGCGCGGTTGTCGGTTGCAGTAATCCCGTACCTACTGAAGTACGGTCGGCCGATCCGGTACTCCTACGTGTCGCGGGACTGGCCGCTGTCGCACTACCAGACGGTGTTCGCGCGCGAGCCGGGCAGCGCGGAGATGCCCAGCGCCAGCCGCCCGTTCTCGCCGTCCGTGGTCACCCGGCTGGTGTCCGCCGGGGTGCTGATCGCCCCGCTCACCCTGCACTGCGGGGTGTCGTCGCTGGAGGGCGACGAGGACCCGTACCCGGAGCCGTACGACGTGCCGCCCGCAACGGCCGAACTGGTCAACCACGTGCGGGCGCGCGGCAACCGGGTCATCGCCGGGGGGACCACCGTGGTCCGCGCGCTGGAGACGGTGGCGCTGGCTTCCGGCTCCGGCGGTTCCGGCTCCGGCGGTTCCGGCTCCGGCGGTTCCGACTCCGGCTCCGGCGGTTCCGGCTCTGGCGGCTTGGTGACGGCCGGGGCCGGCTGGACGTCGCACGTGGTCACCCCGGAGACCGGGGTCAGGGCGGTGGACGGGCTGCTCACCGGGCTACACGAGCCGCGCTCCTCGCACCTGCGGATGCTGGCCGCGTTCGCCGGGCCGTCGTTGCTGAGCCGCTGCTACCGGGCCGCGGTCGACGCCGGGTACCTGTGGCACGAGTTCGGTGATGTTCACCTGCTGCTGCCTTAAGGTGGCGGCCTTTTGAGGTAGCCTGGCGCGCGCGATGAAAACTCCGCGGACCTCGCTGCTCATCACGCTGACCGGCCGGGACCGGCCGGGTGTCACCTCCAGGCTGTTCGGTGCGCTGGCCGGGCACCCGCTGTCGGTACTGGACGTCGAGCAGGTGGTGATCCGGGGCCGGCTGGTGCTCGGCGTGCTGCTCGGCTGCGACGAGCAGCCCGACCTGAACGCCATCTTCGAGGCGGTCCAGGCGCTGGCCGGCGACCTCGGCCTGGAGGCCGAGTTCACGATGGGTTCGGGCGATCCGGCCCCGCGGAGCGGGCAGCTGCACGTCACCCTGCTGGGCAGCCCGCTGGCGCCCGCTGCCATCACCGCCATCGCCGGCCGGATCGCGGCCAGCGGGGCCAACATCGACCGCATCGGCAGGCTGGCGCGGCAGCCGGTGACCTGCATCGAGCTGGAGGTCTCCGGAGGCGATCCGGGGTTGCTCCGGGAAGATCTGGCCCGCGCCGCGGTGGAGCAGGGCATCGACGTGGCCGTCCAGCGCGGCGGCCTGCACCGGCGGGCGCTGCGGCTGATCGTCATGGACGTGGACTCCACGCTCATCCAGGACGAGGTGATCGACCTGCTGGCCGCGCGGGCCGGCTGCGCCGCGGAGGTGGCCAAGGTCACCGCGGCCGCCATGGCCGGCGAGCTGGATTTCACCGCGTCGCTGCGGGAGCGGGTGTCGCTGCTGGCCGGCCTGCCTGAGTCGGTCCTGGCGGAGGTCCGGGCCGGGCTGCGGCTGACTGCGGGCGCGCGCACGCTGATCGGGACGCTGAGCGGCCTGGGCTACAAGTCCGGCATCGTCAGCGGCGGCTTCGTCCAGGTGATCGAGCCGCTCGCGGCCGAGCTCGGCATCGACTACGTGGCCGCCAACGAACTCGAGATCGCCGAGGGCAAGCTGACCGGGCGGCTGGCCGGCCCGGTCGTCGACCGTTCGGGGAAGGCGGACGCGCTGCGCCGGTTCGCCGCCGAGGCCGGGGTCGCGCTATCCCAGACGGTCGCGGTGGGCGACGGCGCGAACGACCTGGACATGATCGCCGCGGCCGGGCTCGGCGTGGCGTTCAACGCCAAGCCCGTGGTGCGGGACGCGGCCGACACCTCGCTCAGCGTGCCCTACCTGGACGCGATCTTGTACCTGCTCGGCATCTCCAGTGACGACGTAGCCGCGGGCGGATAGCGCCGGGCTTTACGCCGGGGCGTAGCGCAGGGTGCGACCCGGGCGAAGCGCAGCGTGCGACCCCGGGGCGTTAGCCGGGCTTGCAGTGGGGTGTAGCGCCGTGCGGCGCGGGGCGTTAGCCCGGCTTGCAGTGGAGAGTAGCGCTGAGCTTACGCCTGGGACAGGCGTGAAATCCGGGGCTGGAGCGGTGAGTCTGCCCGTTCGGCTTTCATTTGAAACCCGGGTTCCAGGGCGCTCGGAGGCGCTGGAACCCGGGTTTCATGGCGTTGCGGGCGGGCCCGGAGGGCGCGCTACTCGGTGTGCTTGACGGCGGGTTCGCGGTCCGCGGTCTCCTCGGCGGCGATGCCCGCGGGAGCGTCGGGGGCCGGGGTGGTGGCCCCTTCCACGGCGGGTGAGACGGCGCCGGTCACCTCGGTGCCGGCCGGAGTCTGCTCGCCCATGCCTGCCGAGCGGCGCTTGGAGATCACGATCGCGACGACGATGACGATCACGGCGCCGACGGCGACGCCGACCCGCAGGCCCGTGTTGCCGCTGTACTTGACCACGCTGGTGGCGATGAGCAGGGAGACCAGGTTCATCACCTTGATCAGCGGGTTGATGGCCGGGCCCGCGGTGTCCTTGAACGGGTCGCCCACGGTGTCGCCGACGACGGTGGCGGCGTGCGCCTCGGAGCCCTTGCCGCCGTGGTTGCCGTCCTCGACCAGCTTCTTGGCGTTGTCCCAGGCGCCGCCGGAGTTGGCCAGGAACACCGCCATCAGCACGCCGACGGCGATCGCGCCCGCCAGGTAGGAGCCGAGCGGCTGGTAGCCGAGCGCGAAGCCGACCGCGATCGGGGCCAGCACCGCGAGCAGGCCGGGGGTGATCAGCTCACGCAGGGAGTCCCTGGTGACGATGTCGACGACCCGGCTGTAGTCGGGCTTCTCGGTGAAGTCCATGATGCCCGGGTGGTTGCGGAACTGGTTCCGCACCTCGATCACCACCCGCTGCGCGGCCCGGCCCACCGCCGAGATGAGCAGGCTGGCGAACAGGAACACGATCGAGGCGCCGATGATGACGCCGACCAGGATGTTCGGCTTGGCCACGTCCAGGTTGAAGGTGCCGGCCGCCTTGCCGGTCAGGGCCGACTCCACCTGGGTGCGGAACGAGCCGAACAGCGCGGTCGCGGCGAGCACCGCGGTCGCGATCGCGATGCCCTTGGTGATCGCCTTGGTGGTGTTGCCGATCGCGTCCAGCGTGGTCAGCGCCTGCGCGGCGTCGCCGTCGACGTCGCCGGACATCTCCGCGATGCCCTGCGCGTTGTCGGTCACCGGGCCGAACGAGTCCATCGACACGATCACGCCGACCGTGGTCAGTAGGCCGAGGCCGGCCATGGCCACCGCGAACAGCGCGATGGTGGCGTTGCCGGTGGCCAGCAGGTAGGCGCCGAACACCGCGCCGCCGATCAGCAGCGCCGAGTACACCGCGGACTCCATGCCGATCGACACGCCGGACAGGATCACGGTGGCCGCGCCGGTCTCCGAGCTCTCCCCGATGTCCTTGACCGGGCGCCGGTTGGTCTCGGTGAAGTACCCGGTGAGCAGCTGGATGGCGCTGGCCAGCACGATGCCGATCAGGATCGCGCCGAACGCGATCCAGCGCGGGTCGCCGGTGAAGGCCCGGATGGCCGGGTCGGTCACGCCCTTGAAGCTGAAGAAGTGCGACGGCAGGAAGGTAAAGCAGGCGATGGCCACGCCGATCGCCGAGATGATCGCGGAGATGAAGAAGCCGCGGTTGATCGCGGTCATCCCGCTGCGGTCACCGCGCCGCGGCGCGACCGAGAAGATGCCGATGATCGCGGTCAGGACGCCGATGGCCGGGATGATCAGCGGGAAGACCAGGCCCTTGTCGCCGAACGCCACCTTGCCCAGGATCAGCGAGGCCACCAGCATGACCGCGTAGGACTCGAACAGGTCCGCCGCCATGCCCGCGCAGTCGCCCACGTTGTCGCCCACGTTGTCGGCGATCGTGGCGGCGTTCCGCGGGTCGTCCTCGGGGATGCCCTGCTCGACCTTGCCGACCAGGTC
>DAIOWL010000139.1:0-3374 GCA_036758545.1 Streptosporangiaceae bacterium
CCGCGCGTAGCTGGCCCGCACCGGGTCACCGGCCGGCCCGGCCGCCGTCACCGGCACGCGCTCGAACCCAGCCGCGACGGCCGCGTCGACCGTCCCCTCGCCGCCGTCGGCAACCGGGATCGTGACTACCTCCGCACCGAGCCGCCCGGCGCGCAGGCCGGCGGCGATCGCCGCGGCCACCTGCATGGCGGGCAGCGATCCCTTGAACTTGTCCGGCGCGACGACGATCTTCATCTGCACTCAGTCCAGCCCTGTCGATCCAGCCCGGTCAATCGAGCAGGGCGACGACCGCAGTCGGCGCGTCCTCGTGCCGCTCGGCCAGGTCCTCGAACTCGGTCACGTTGTCGAGTTCGGTCCCCATCGAGATGTTGGTGACGCGCTCCAGGATGACCTCGACCACGACCGGCACCCGGTACTCGGCCATCAGCTTCTTGGCCTCCTCGAGCGCGGGCCCGATCTCGGCCGGCTCGGTCACCCGCAGCGCCTTGCAGCCGAGTCCCTCGGCCACCTTGACGTGGTCGACGCCGTAGCCCCCGATCTCGGGCGCGTTGACGTTGTCGAAGGACAGCTGCACGCAGTAGTCCATGTCGAAGCCGCGCTGCGACTGCCTGATCAGGCCCAGGTAGGCGTTGTTCACCAGCACGTGGATGTAGGGCAGGTTGAACTGCGCGCCCACGGCCAGCTCCTCGATCATGAACTGGAAGTCGTAGTCGCCGGACAGCGCCACCACCGGCGTATCCGGGTCCGCGGCGCAGACGCCGAGCGCGGCCGGCGTGGTCCAGCCCAGCGGGCCCGCCTGGCCCGCGTTGATCCAGTGCCGCGGCCGGTACACGTGCAGGAACTGCGCCGCCGCGATCTGCGACAGGCCGATCGTGCTCACGTAGCGGGTCTCCGGGCCGAACGCCCGGTTCATCTCCTCGTACACCCGCTGCGGCTTGACCGGCACGTCGTCGAAGTGGGTCCGCCGCTGCATGGTCGCCCGCCGGTGGCGGCACTGCTCCACCCAGGCGCCACGGTCCGGCAGCCGGCCCTGGCGCTCCCGCGCCACCTCGACGAACAGCTCCAGCGCGGCCCGGGCGTCGGAGACGATCCCGTAGTCCGGGGCGAAGACCCGCCCGATCTGGGTCGGCTCGATGTCGACGTGCACGAACGTCCGCCCGGCCCGGTACACGCCGAGCCCGCCGGTGTGCCGGTTGGCCCACCGGTTGCCGATGCCGAGCACGAAGTCCGAGGCCAGCAGGGTGGCGTTGCCGTACCGGTGCGCGGTCTGCAGGCCGGCCATGCCCGCCATCAGCCGGTGGTCGTCGGGCAGCGCGCCCCAGCCCATCAGCGTCGGCACCACCGGCGTATCGGTGAGCTCGGCGAACTCCACCAGCAGGTCCGCGGCGTCAGCGTTGATGATCCCGCCGCCGGCCACGATAATGGGCCGTTCGGCGGCGGCCAGCATGTCCAGCGCCTTGGCGATCTGGGCCCGGGTGGCGGCCGGCTTGTACACCGGCAGCGGCTGGTAGGTGTCCGGGTCGAAGTCGATCTCGGCCAGCTGCACGTCGAACGGCAGGTCGATCAGCACCGGGCCGGGCCGCCCCGACCGCATCAGGTGGAAGGCCTGCTGGAACGCGCCGGGCACCTGGGCCGGCTCGAGCACGGTCATCGCCATCTTGGTCAGCGGGCCGGCGATGGCCGCGATGTCCACCGCCTGGAAGTCCTCCTTGTGCAGCCTGGCCACCGGGGCCTGGCCGGTGATGCACAGGATCGGGATCGAGTCGGCACTCGCCGAGTACAGGCCGGTGATCATGTCGGTGCCGGCCGGCCCGGAGGTGCCGACGCACACGCCGATGTTGCCCGCCCGGGCCCGGGTGTAGCCCTCGGCCATGTGCGAGGCGCCCTCGACGTGCCGGGCCAGCGTGTGCGTGATCCCGCCGTCCCGGCGCATGGCCGCGTAGAACGGGTTGATGGCCGCGCCGGGCAGGCCGAACGCATGCGTGACCCCCTCGCGGCGCAAGATCGCGACCGCGACGTCCGCGGCAGTCATCCGTGGCATCTTCTCTACTCCTGTCGTTCGTTTCGGCCGGACAGCTGGCTGACCAGCTTGAGCAGCGCCGAATGGTCAAGCCCGCCGTCTCCCTGCGCCTTCAGCGACGCGACCAGCTGCGCGACGGCGGCGCCGAGCGGGATCACCACGCCGGCCTCGCGCGCGGCGGCGGTGACGATGCCCATGTCCTTGTCGTGCAGCGCGATCCGGAAGCCGGGCTTGAAGTCGCGGGCCAGCATCGTGGCGCCCTTGCGCTGGAGCACGGTGCTGCCGGCCAGCCCGCCGCCCAGCACCCGCAGCGCCGCCTCGGTGTCGACGCCGTAGGCCTCGAGGAACACGATCGCCTCGGCCAGCAGCTCTAGGTGGCCCGCCACGATGAGCTGGTTCGCGGCCTTGACCGTCTGACCCGAGCCCGCGGGCCCGACGTGCACGACGGTCTTGCCCACCGCGTCGAACACCGGCGCTGCGGTCGCGAAGTCCTCGGCGGCGCCGCCGACCATGATCGAGAGCACCCCCTCGATCGCGCCGGCCTCGCCGCCGGACACCGGCGCGTCCAGGACCCGGAACCCGCGCTCGGCACCGTCGGCGGCCAGTGCGGCCGATACGTCGGGCCGAATGCTGGAGAAATCGATGACCAGGGCCCCGGTCCTGGCGTGGGCGAAGACGCCGTCGTCGCCGGCCAGCACGGCCCGCACGTCGGGGGAGTCGGGCAGCATGGTGGCCACCACGTCGGCGTCCGCTACCGTCCCGGCGATGTCCTTGGCGCCGTGGCCGCCCGCCGCCACCAGCTGCTCGACCTTAGCCGGGCTGCGGTTGTACCCGGTGACCTCGAAACCGGCCTTGACCAGGTTGGCGGCCATCGGCGCGCCCATGATCCCCAGCCCGATAAACCCGATCTTCATGCCTGCTCCTTCGTCTGTCCGTCTCGGCGCTGCTGGCCTGGCCGCCCGCGGCGGCGCTCCCGGGGCAGCCAGGCCAGGCTCGCCTCGGTCGTCCCGGTGGGCTTGTACTCCAGGCTTACCCATCCCTGGTAGCCGCGGCGGGCCAGGTCGGCCACGTACCGGTCCAGGTCGAGCTGGCCGCTGCCCGGCTCGCCCCTCCCGGGCGCGTCGGCGATCTGCACGTGCGCGACGTACTCGGCGTACCGGGCGATCGCGGCGTCGATATCGTCGCCGTTGCTGGCCAGGTGGTACAGGTCGCACAGGAAGCCGACGTTGGCGGCGCCCGCGGCCCGGGCCTGCCGGACCACGGACACCGCGTCCGCGGCGGTGCGCAGCGGATAGGGCTTCGGCCCGCTCACCGGCTCGATCAGCACCGTGCCGCCGAAGGAGGCCACGGCCTT
>DAIOWL010000139.1:3474-4862 GCA_036758545.1 Streptosporangiaceae bacterium
TCGGCCCGCTCACCGGCTCGATCAGCACCGTGCCGCCGAAGGAGGCCACGGCCTTGGCCGCCAGCGCGATGCTCTCCGCCGCCAGCTCGTCCTGGGCCGCCGGGTCCACGCCGTCGACCCGGTTCCCGTACAGCGCGTTGAACCCGCGCACGCCGAGCCGCTCGCCGATGCCGGCCACCACGTCGATGTTGTCGCGGAACTCCGCGCTGCGGCCGGGGATCGACAGCACGCCGCAATCCGGGCCGGCCAGGTCCCCCGCGAAGAAGTTCAGGCCGGCCAGCGTCACGCCGGCCTCCTCGATCGCCGCGGTGAACGCGTCCACCTCGCGGTCGGAGGGCACCGGCACCGCGAACGGCCACCAGAACTCGACCGCACCGAACCCCGCGGCGCGGGCCGCGGCCGGGCGCCGGAGCAGCGGCTCCTCGGTGAACAGCAGCGAGCAGTTGGCCAGGTAAGGAAGCAAGTGATCTGACATGTTTTCCGTATCCTGAAATTTCTTTTCCGTTTCTTGGATTAAGCCTAGACCGCGACCCGTGACCCGTCAACCGCCTCGGGTATCGTTTCACTGGCGTTCGCCACGCCAGGCACTTTTGTCATGTGAATTACGTTTTCTGTATCATGGAAGACGTGAACGATTCGACCCAGGACGCCGTGCTGGCGTCGGCTGCTCGCGGCGCGGCCAGTTCCGACGGCACCAGCCGCGGCGGCGCGGGAGCGGCCGGCGGCGTGCAGTCCATCGAGCGCGCCTTCGACCTGCTCGAGATGCTCGCCGACGCCGGCGGCGCGCTCGGCCTGTCCGAGCTCTCCACCGTCTCCGGCCTCCCGCTGCCTACTGTGCACCGGCTGATGCGCACCCTGGTCAACCGGGGTTACGTCCGGCAGGAGGCATCCCGGCGGTACACGCTGGGCTCGCGCCTGATCCGGCTCGGCGAGATCTCCAGCCAGATGCTCGGCACCTGGCTGCGCCCGTTCCTGGCCCAGCTGGTGCGCCTCACCGGCGAGACGGCCAACCTGGCCATGCTCGACGGCGACGAGGTCGTCTACATCGCCCAGGTGCCCAGCCCGCACTCGATGCGGATGTTCACCGAACCGGGCCGCCGGGTCCAGCCGCACTGCACCGCGGTGGGCAAGGCCCTGCTGGCCGAGCTTGCGCCCGGCGAGGCGCGCGCCCTGCTCGAGCGCGACGGCATGCCCGCCTACACGCCCGCCACGATCACCGACCCGGACCTGCTGATCGCCCACCTCGAGGTGATCCGCAAGCAGGGATACGCCGTCGACGAGGGCGAGCAGGAGATCGGCGTGCGCTGCTTCGCGGTGGCCGTGCCGGACGCGCCGGGTTCGCTGGCCATCTCCACCTCCGGCCCGCAGACGCGGATGACCGACGACGC
>DAIOWL010000139.1:4962-8883 GCA_036758545.1 Streptosporangiaceae bacterium
ACCGCGGACTCGGTGCCCTGGCGCCGCCAGGACCAGTGGTTGAACACGATGTTCAGGGTGAAGACCACGATCACCGTAGAGGTGATGCTGGACCCGAAGATGACCTGGAAGTTGCTGGGGAAGTGCTCGTAGAAGGTGGGCGCCACGGCCGGGAGCAGGCCCGCGGCCAGGGACACCGCCACGATCAGCAGGTTGTTGTTGCCCTGGAAATTCACCTTGTGCAGGGTCTGGATGCCGACCGCCGTGACCATCGCGAACATCACGGTCGCGGCGCCGCCGATGACCGGTCCCGGCACGCTGGCGACCACCTGGCCGATCTTCGGCAGCAACCCCAGCAGGAGCAGCATGACGCCGCACGTGGTGACCACCCACCGGCTGCGCACCCGGGTCAGCCCGACCAGCCCGACGTTCTCGGCGAAGGCCGTGTCGGGGAAGGAGTTCAGGAATCCGGCCAGCACCGCCGACAGGCCATCGGTGGCCAGGCCGCGGGCCAGGTCGTTGGGGGAGAGCTTCTTGTCGACCATCTCGGCGACGGCCAGCATGTCGGCGGTTGACTCGGTGTAGGTCACCAGCATGACGATGCACATCGAGATGATCGCCGCCGCCTCGAACTTCGGGTGGCCGAACCGGAAGAACCCGCTGAAGCCGACCCAGGCGGCGGAATGCGTGCTGGAGAAGTCCAGCAGGCCCATCGGCCAGGCCACCAGCGTGCCGATCGCGATGGAAAGCAGCACGGCGATCTGGCTGACGAACCCGCGGAAGCACCGGGTGATCACCACGATGAGCAGCATCACCAGGCCGGCCAGCGCGATGTGCGAGACCTGCCCGTAGTCCTTGGCCGCCGGGTCGTCGCCGGCGATGAGGCTGACGTCGGCGCCGATCAGCGACAGCCCGATGACGCAGATGACGGTGCCGGCCACCAGCGGCGGGAAGAACCGGATCAGCATCGAGAACGGCTTGGCGATGAGCAGGCCGAACACCCCGGAGCAGAGCATCGCCCCGTACACCGCGGCCAGCCCGTACTGCTGCGCGATGATGATCATCGGGCTGAGCACGGTGAACGTGGCACCGGCCACCACCGGCAGCCGCACTCCGAAGATCTTGCCGATGCCGACGCTCTGGATAATCGTCGCAATGCCGGACACGAACAGGTCGGCGTTGACCAGCAGGCCGATCGTGGATATCGGCAGCTTCAGCGCCCCGCCCACGATGAGCGGCACCGCCACGGCGCCCGCGTACATGATGAACAGGTGCTGGAGCCCCAGGACGAACAGCCTGGGCGCGGGCAGCACCTCGTCCACGGGATGAACCGCCGGCCGGTTCCCGGTTTCGGGCGGCAGGGCTTCGGGCGCGTTGGTCAGTGACATCACAGCTCCACTCGGGCTATCGGCCGGTTGCGCGGTCCGCAGCGGCTTTCATCTTCTTCCGCATCGTGAAATATTATTTCCGAATACCAGATAAGTTAACTCCGCTACACCCCCCGGTCAACCCCCGTTCGCTGCTTTCCGCCCGCAGGTCAATGTCTTGAGTCCCGAACGGGTGACTTTCACGCCCCGCCAGCACTTCACGCCCCACCGGCCGCATCAGCCGCGCCGCGCCATCTGCCCCGATGAGGTGGGTGGGCCCTTGCCCCCGTCTAGCGGGGTGGATGGGCCACGCACCCCGATCGCCCGCGGGCTATCCGCTTCGCCCAAGGCTCTTGCCGGCTCCCGTACCGCAGGCCTAGACTGAACGTTCAGTCAAGACTGGGAGCCCCGACGTGACCACCGAAGCGTCCACCGACGCCAAGCTCACCACCGACGCCAAGCTCAAGCAGATCATCGCGGAGCAGGAGGAGATCTTCGTCCGCCGTCAGCCCAAGTCCCAGCGACTGGCCGAGGAGGCCAGCCAGCACCTCGCCGGCGGCGTCACCTCGAGCTGGCAGATCACCGTGCCGCAGCCGGTCTGGCTTAGCCGCGGCCGCGGTTCGAAGGTCTGGGATGTCGACGGCAATGAGTACGTCGACCTGCACGGCGGCTACGGCGCCGCCCTGGCCGGCCACGCCCACCCGGCGATCGCGAAGGCCATCACGGACCAGGCCCAGAACGGCACCCACTTCGCCCAGCCCACGCCGGACGCCGTCACGGTGGCACGCGAGCTCGCCCGCAGGTTCGGCCTCCCGATCTGGCGTTTCGCCAACTCCGGCACCGAAGCCACCATGGACGCCGTCCACCTGATGCGGTCGATCACCGGCCGGGACCTGATCATCAAGATCGAGGGCTGCTACCACGGCCACCACGACTCGGTGCAGGTCTCCGTGGCCCCGGACGAACAAGACGCGGGTCCGCAGGAAAAACCCAGCAGCGCCCCGTCCTCCTCCGGTATCCCGAAGGCCATCACCGACCTGACGCTGATCGCGACGTTCAACGACCTGGACAGCGTGGCCCGCCTGCTGGACGAGCACGAGGGCCAGATCGCGGGCATGATCCTGGAGCCGGTCATGATGAACGCCGGGATCATCAAGCCCGAGCCCGGCTACCTCGCGGGCCTCAAAGACCTCCTCCACGGCCACGGCGCGCTGCTCACCTTCGACGAGGTCAAGACCGGCCTCACCGTCGGCCCGGGGGGCGTCACGCGACTGGAGAACGTCCAGCCCGACGTGATCACGCTGGCCAAGTCGATGGGCGGCGGCGTGTCCGTGGCCGCCATCGGCGGCACCGAGCAGACGATGGCGCACGTGGCCGACGGCGGCTACGAGATGGTCGGCACGTTCAACGGGAACCCGCTGGCCATGGCCGCGACCCGGGCCATGCTGACCGAGGTGGCGACGCCGGAGGCGTACCAGAACATCGAGCGCCTCCGCCAGCGCGCCGCCGCCGGCATCCAGGACGCCATTGACGACAACGGTCTCGTCGCGCACGTGGTCACCGCGGGCGCCAAGGGCTGCGTCGTATTCGCGGCGGACCCAGTGACCAGCTACCGCGGCTTCCTCGGCGTGGACGACAGGTACAGCCACGCGCACTGGCTCTACCAGCACAACGGCGGGGTTTTCCTGCCGCCTTGGGGCAAGATCGAGCAGTGGCTGATCTCCGTGCAGCATGACGAGGCGGATATCGACCTCTTGGTCGAGAACTTCGCCGTCTTCGCCCGGGCCGCCGGACCAGGAACCGGGGGGTAAGCCGATGGCGCAGCAGTGGCAACCCTCGCGATGCCCGCGTCGGTCGTCGATGCGCGAACCGTTACATGCCAGGTCTTGCGCACCGCGCAGAAGCGAGACGAGAGTACCTGTATTGACGGAATGTTCAGTCAGGAATGGCGGCCGGCGGCCGCGAGCGCCGCGAAAGAGGTGATCCGGATGCACCCACGAGAAGGCTGGACCGAGGATAGACGAGCCGGCGGGCTATCCCGTCGCGGTTTCCTCAAGCAGGGCGCGGCCGCCGGGCTGCTGACCGCCGGGGCAGGCTCGCTCCTGGCAGGCTGCAGTTCAGGCGGCACCACGACGTCCGGAGCGCACGCCGCCGCCGGCGGGATCCCGCTTCCCCGGCCGAACAACCCGGTTACCTGGCCCCTGTCCAAGGACAACCCGGCGATCAAGAGCGGGCTCGCTCCCGAGCAGAACGCCACGCTGCGGCTGTTCAACTGGGTCGCCTACATCAACCCCGACTGCCTGAAAGCCTTCGGCAAGAAGTACAACTGCAAGGTCGAGGTGACCACGTTCCAGAACATGGACGCCGCGCTGGCTAAGCTGCGCAGCGGGCAGCTCAAATTCGACGTCTTCTTCCCGACCGTCGACGTCATGGCGCAACTGGTGTACGGGAAGCTGATCCAGCCGCTCAACCACAGCTACATCCCGAACATCACGCAGGCCTGGTCCGACTTCACCAACCCGTTCTACGACGGCAAGTGGCAGTACACGGTGCCCTACACGATCTACACGACCGG
>DAIOWL010000139.1:8983-11004 GCA_036758545.1 Streptosporangiaceae bacterium
GCGGCGCAGTACTACATGCCGAAAGGCGTGAACGTCGACGTCGTCGGCTACTGGTTCCCGCCCGACGGCCGCGGCCCGGTCGCCAACGACACGATGACGGTGCTCAAAGGCGCGCCCAACCCGGTGCTGGCCCACCTGTTCCTCAACTACATGCTTGACTTCAACAACGTGATGACGAACATCAGCTTCAACGGCTACATGCAGCCCATCAACGGCGTCACCCCGCAGCGCCTGGTCAAAGAGCAGCTGCTGCCACCCAGCCTGATATCCACGGCGGTGCTGCCTTCCTACTTCAGGCGCGGGATCATGCAGCTGCAGATCCCGGTGGCGACGAACGCGTTGTGGCAGCAGGCATGGCTCAAGGTCAAGAGCGCGTAGGCCCCGGCCGGCGTAGCCAGCCGAAGCAGAAGGAGGCGCACCGGCTGTTCTGGGCGGCGCTCGCCGCCCCGGGCATCATCTGGCTCGCGCTGCTGTTCATCGTGCCTTTCTACGCGATACTCGCCATCGCGGGCGGCTACCTGGATCTCTTCGGGGTCCCGGTCCCGGTGTGGAACCCGCTGCGCTGGAGCGCCGCCAATTACTCCGCGGCGTGGCATGACGTGGCAGGCTCGCAGGCCTTTGTCGGCCCGACTATCCTCAGGACGCTCGTCTACGTGGCGCTGGCCTCGCTGATCTCGCTGCTGATCGCCTATCCGGCCGCGTACTTCGTGGCCAGGTTCGCCGGCCGGCGCAAGGCCCTCTTCCTGATCCTGCTCATCGCGCCGTTCTGGATCAGCTACATGATGCGCATGCTCGCCTGGATCGACCTGCTGCAGACCAACGGATACGTGAACAAGGCCCTGAGCCTTTTGCACCTGATCGGCCAGCCGGTCAACTGGCTGGGCGGACTGGGCTTCACGGTCGTGCTCGGCCTGGTCTACGGCTACATCCCATACCTGATCCTGGTGCTCTACGCGGGCCTGGACCGGATCGACCCGGCGCTGATCGAGGCCGGCCGCGATCTCGGCCTGGGCCGGGTGCGCACCTTCGTCCACATCACCCTCCCGCTGTCCAGGCAAGCGATCCTGACCGGGATGCTGATCACGGTGCTCCCCATGCTCGGCGACTACTTCACCAACCAGTTGCTATCAGGTACCTCGGGGACCACGATGTTCGGCAATGTCATCGACGATCAGCTGAGTTCATCCGGCGGAGTGCTCCAGGGGGAGGGCGCGGTCTTCTCGCTGCTGTTCCTGCTCGTGCTGATCGCTCCCATGATCTACTACGTCGTGGCGACCAATCGCTCGTCGCGGGGGGCGACATGACGGCCGCGAAGACCGCCCCGACCCGGGAGAGAACGGGCAGGCTGCGGCCCCGCCGCAACCCATGGCGGCACCCCTGGTTCCTCGAGGGGTTCACCTGGCTGTACCTGGTCTGGTCGCTGGTGCCCGTCGCGCTCGCGGTGCTGTTCTCGTTCAACAACGGAAGGTCGCAGAGCGTCTGGCAGGGCTTCTCGTGGCGCTGGTACTTCGCGGATCCGGTGAACTCGGTGCTGCACGACCCGAACCTGCACGCCGCGGTCGTCCAGACCATCCGGCTGTCGGTCTACGTCACCCTGGTCACCGTGCCGCTCGGCGTCGCGTTCGCGCTCGGGATCAACCGATGGCGCGGCAAAACCGCCTCGAGCGCCAACTTCTTGATGATCCTGTCCTTCGTCATTCCCGAGCTGATCTTCGGCGTCGCGATGTTCTTCGTGTTCACCAAGCTGTTCAAGCCGATAGGCCTGGGTACGCTGGCCGAAGTCCTGGCCCTGGTCACCTGGAACGTCAGCTGGCCGGCCCTGATCGTGCAGGCCAGGCTGACGACGATAGGCAGGCAGTATGAGGAGGCGGCGGCCGACCTCGGCGCGGCGCCATGGCAGGTCGCCTCCCGGGTGCTCTGGCCATTGCTCAGGCCAGCCATCTTCGCCAGCGCGGTCCTGGTCTTCTCCGGTGTCATCGATGACTTCGTGCTCGTCGACCTGCTGAGTTCTAATTCCGGCA
>DAIOWL010000140.1:0-8710 GCA_036758545.1 Streptosporangiaceae bacterium
TGGCGCGGCCGCAGCACGCTGATGAACGCCCTGCTGTTCGGGGTGGCCCCGGTGACCTTGGTCGCCGTCATCGTGGCTGCGTTCCTGATCGCGTCCCCGGGCCAGGGGTCAGCCTCCAGCCTCGGCTTCAAGGCCGGCCCGGCGCCCAGCGCGCAGCAGCTCACCGCGAGCCCGATGGCCACCCCGTCACCGTCTGCCTCGCCCTCGGCTCACAAGAAGAAGCACCCGCGTGCGACGGCTTCGGCCTCGCCCGGGGCCAAGACGCCGGGCCAGAGCGCGAAGGCCACGTCCAAGCCCGCGCACAAGGCGGGCAAGGTGACCCCGCACAACCTGGGACGGCCTAACTACGCCGGCTACTGCCAGCACATCGGCCGCGGCACCGCCGAGCTGGTGGCCAGCAACGCCTACGGCTGGCGCTGCACGCTGAACCCGAGCATCGTGCTCAAGACCGTCAGCGTCTGCGCCTGGACGCACCACGTGAGCACGAGCCGGGTGATCGACGTGAGCACGAACTACTTCGATCCCAATGCCACGCAATGCTGGCGCATCAACCGGGACCTGGGCGCGCTCGACGTCACCAAGTACTGCGTCGCCGCCGGGCACGGCACCAGCAAGCTGGTCGCGAACAACGCCTACGGCTGGCAGTGCACCTCGCCGGCGGCCGCGGTCGACACGACCGCCGCGTGCAACCTGCTCTACCACGTCACCGACGCGGTGTCCCGGTTCGCTCTCTTCTCCAGCCCCTACTACTGGCAATGCTGGAACTAAGCCCGCCCATGGTCCCGGCCTGAGCCACGGGCCGGCGACCATCACCGCTTCCCGCCCTCACCCACGGACCGAACGGGCCGGACCTCTGTTCGCCGCCGCGATACCGCTCCGCCGAAGCGATTACGTAGCATCCGCGCGCCTGGCATGCAATCAGCTGTCATGCCAGCCCCGCCGGAGCAAGCGAGCCGGGGCCCGTTCATCATCGTGGACCGTAATCCGCGCAATCCGGGCCCTGGCCCTGCCCCCATCTGACGCCTCCGCTCGCGGGGTGAAGGGGCCGTTGTCCCCATCTACCGGGGGCAGGGACCCCTTCACCCCGTCATCCAGCGAGTCAGCCCGCCGCAACTACCCCGGGATATGTGCTAGGGCCGCAAATCGGCCGCCAGTCAGTGCGCACCTGCCTCACAGGCACCACTGGCCACTGCCGTCCGCAGGCGGTACGGGGGTTGTGTGCCCCTACCCCCGTCTTGCGGGGGTGGTGTGCCCCAGCCCCTACCTATCCGGCTCGCATGACCGCCGAGACCATCACGTTCTGTGTGCGCCAGAGCGCTAATCAGAGGTCCAGCGACCCACGATGGTGGGATCTTCCCTCGGACTAGGCCGGCTGCGACCCGCCGGCTGGCTTGCCGCCGAACGTCACGACGTCATCAGCTGCCTCGGCCACCGTGCCGCCGTCCTCAGGGGCCGCGGTGCCATCCGGGGCCGCGGCGCCATCCGCCACGCCCCCGACCGGAGCCGGAGCCGGACCCGGAGCCAGGTCCGGGGCCTCGCCGGCTTCGTCTAGGTCGGGATCGTCGTCCGCGGCGCCGCCGCCTTGCGCCTCCGGGGCGAGCGGCAGGGCGATCCGGAACGTCGCCCCCTTGCCCGGTGCGGTCCGCACCGAGGCCACGCCGCCGTGCGCGGAGACGAGGGCGTTCACGATGGCCAGGCCGAGCCCGCTGCCGCCGGTGGCGCGCGTCCTGGCCTGGTCCGTTCGGTAGAAGCGCTCGAACACGCGGTGCGCCTGTTCCGGCGTCATGCCAGGCCCGTGATCGGTCACGTCGAGCGTCACGGCCGGGGGTGAGTCGGGCAGCCGGGGGTCGAGCGTTCCGGACCCGATCGACACCTCGATCGGCGTCCCGTCCGGGGTGTGGGTGAGCGCGTTGCTCATCAGGTTTCCGATGACCTGCCGCAGCCTCGGCTCGTCGCCGATGACCAGGAACGCCGCGCCGGGCTGCACCGACAGATCGACGGTCCTGCCCGGCGCGAGGAGCCGGGCGTCGTGGACCGCGTCGCCTGCTAGCGAGAGCAGGTCGACCGGCTGCCTGGCCAGCGGCCGCTGCTGGTCCAGCCGGGCCAGCAGCAGCAGATCCTCGACGAGCAGGCCCATCCGGGCCGCTTCCTTTTCCACCCGCTGCATGAGCCGGTCCAGGTCGCTGGGGGTGAGCCCGCCACCTGTCGCGGGTGTCTCAGCGTGGTCCCAGCGCGTCTCCATCCCGCCGCGCTGGCGGTAGTACTCGGCGAAACCGCGGATCGCGGTCAGCGGGGTTCGCAGCTCGTGGCCGGCGTCCGCGATGAACCGGCGCATCCGCTCCTCGGACCGGTGCGCCGCCGCCTCGGATTCCTCGCGCGCGTGGAAGGCCATCTCGATCTGGCTCAGCATGCTATTCAGCGACCGCCCGAGGCGGCCGATCTCGGTGCGCGGGTCGCGCTCTGGCACCCGCCGGTCGAGGTGGCCGTCGGCGATGGCCTCCGCGGTCTCCTCGATCTCGTCCAGCGGTCTCAGGTTGGCCCGCACCGCCGCGACGCCCACCATGGCCAGGACGAGCACGATGACGCCGCCCACGATCATGTCGAAGTAGGCGATGCGGCGGACCGTGGCGTCGATGTTGCCGAGGTCCGTACCGACGACAAGGGTGCCCGTCACCTGCTGCGTGCTGCCCGTACTGGAGACGGCCTGGTAGGGGAAGGTCTCAGCGATCACGCGCCAGGTGTCGCTGCCGGACTGCGCCGGCACGGTCACCAGGGTTCGGGCGATCCCGGCCCAGTGCGCGCTCGTGGGCAGCGCCGGGAGCGATTGCCGCGCCTGCCCGGGCGTACCGATTTCGGGCATCCCGGTATTGAACCAGGCGAGCTGGCTTCCCGGTAGCTGAATGCCGGCGTAAAGATTCTGCTCGAACTTAAACGGGTAGAGATATCCGGGCTGCTGGCTGATAAGGCTGTCCGTATCGAGGTTGCTGATGGCTGATCTCAGCTCGTTATCGCTCTGCGTGGTCAGGTAGGAGTGCAGGACGTAGACGCTGGCGACGCCGATCGCGCCGAGCGCGATGGTAACGAGGGCGAGCACGGCCGTGATCAGCTTGACGCGGAGCGGGGTACGCTCCGACAGCCGGCGGATGGCGCGCTGCTGCCGCCCGATCCAGCGACCGGCCCAGGTGCCCGCTCCCTGCAGAATCATGTTCAGCGCACGCTAAGAAGACGGCAGCCGCAGCACGTACCCCACACCGCGCAGGGTGTGGATCAGCCGGGGTTCCTTCGTGTCCACCTTGCGCCGCAGCACGGACACGTACGACTCGACGATGCCGGTGTCGCCGCGGAAGTCGTAGTCCCAGACGTGGTCCAGGATCTGCATCTTGGACAGCACCCGGTTGGCGTTGCTCATGAAGTACCTGAGCAGCTTGAACTCGGTGGGGGAGAGCTGGATCTGCTCGCCGGACCGCCACACCTCGTGGCTTTCCTCGTCCAGTTCGAGGTCGGCGAAGGTGAGCCGGGGCGTCGGCTCGACCCCGTCCCCGCGCGTCCGGCGGAGCACGGCGCGGATCCGGGCGATCACTTCCTCCAGGCTGAACGGCTTGGTGACGTAGTCGTCGCCGCCCAGCGTGAGGCCGCGGATCTTGTCCTCGGTGGCATCCCTGGCGGTCAGGAAGACGACCGGGATGCGGGCGCCGCCGCCGCGCAGCCGCCTGATGACATCGAATCCGTCCATGTCGGGCAGCATCACGTCGAGCACGATCAGGTCAGGCCGGTGGCGCTGAGCGGCCTGTACCGCCTCGGTTCCGGCTGCCGCCGTAACGACGTCGAAACCCGCGTAGCGCAGGCTGGCGGACAGTAGCTCGAGGATGTTGGGCTCGTCCTCGACGACGAGCAGCCTGGCATCCGCTCGCTGCCGCGCATCGGTCAGCGTTTCCATGCTCTGTATTCTCGCCCCCCACGCTGAGGATAACCTGAATGCCAGCTGGATAAGAACTCCGTTCCGCGGCCCCGGGCCGACCGCGGAACGTCCGCGCGGAGCGGGCCCGTTACCGGTGCGCGGGCCCGGCGGCCTGGCGCCAGTAGGCGATGGCGGCGGGCCGGGAGCCCACGCCGAGCTTGGAGTAGATCCGGCGGACGTGGTTCTTCACGGTCTTCTCGGCCAGGAACAGGCGAGCGGCGATCTCCCCGTTGGTCTGACCGTCCGCGATGAGAGACATGACCTCCACCTCGCGCGCGGATAGCCCGTGCGGTTCCCCTGCGCCATTGCCGGCGGAGCTGAGAGCGGGCCCCTCGCCGTCCGGTCGAGAGACCTTCCGATCATCCATCTGACCTCCGGCTGCGGACGGCGGCCCGGTCGGGAGCTGTACCGCAGCGAACGTACCAAACACGGTAGGTACCGCGTCAATCCCATGAAATTCATGCAAATGCGCACATGGGCCGATATGGACCGACCTAATCAGTACTTGTACCCAGCATCCCGACCTGCATACACGGGTCGCGAGAGTGCTCGGTTCGCCGCTAGGCCGTGCCCTGGACGGAGGAGCCGGTGACGAGGTCCTTCGGCAGCGGCTGATCGTGCGCGAGGTCATGGAAGAACTGCGTGGCCTCGTTGTGGTCCCATTGCACCGCCGACCCGGCGGCCGTGGGCAGGTTCGCGTTCGCGATCGGCACCGTCGTGGTCACCGGGTTGCGCAGCGCGAACGCGACGGAGATCAGCTGGGTCAGGCCGGTGCCCTGGTCGATCGTGATCGAGCCGGCGGCGCCGTTGGCCGCGGGGACCACCGCGAACGGATTGGCCAGCGTGCCCGGTGACGTCATCTTGGACAGGATGCCCTTGATCAGGATGCGCTGGTCCTGCTCGCGCTGCAGGTCGCTTTGCGCGAAGTTGCGGGTCCGCACGAAACCGAGCGCCTGGTCGCCGTTGAGGACCTGGCATCCCGCCTTGAGGTTCAGGCCGGCCTTGGGGTCCTTCATCGGCCCGGGCAGGCACACGCGCACGCCGCCGATGTCGTCGACCACGCTGACCAGCCCGCCGAAGCCGATGCCCATGTAGTGGCTGACGGGCAGCCCGGTCACGTTCTGCACGGTCTGCACCAGCAGCTTCGGCCCGCCGAGCGCGTACGCCGCGTTGAGCTTGTTGTAGCCGTGCTCCGGGATCGGCACGTAGGAGTCCCGCGGCAGGCTGACCAGCGTGGGACGGGTCCCGTTGGCCGGCACATGAAGAAGCAAGATCGTGTCCGAACGGTTGCCGGAGATGTCGTGCCCGAGGGCGAGCTGGTTTTCTTCCTTCTTGGTCAGCCCGGCGCGGCTGTCTGACCCCGTGATCAGCCAGTTCGTCCCGGCCGAGGTGAACGACACCGGAGTGAGCACGTCGACCTTGGTCAGCTTGGAGTTCACGCTGAAGTAGACCGCCACGGCGGCCACCACGATCAGCGCGATCAGCCCCGCCAGGATGGCCAGGATGCGCCGCGGGCGCAGCCACCGGCGCCCGCCGCCCGGCCGGTAACCACCACCGCCGGCGCCGCCCCCGCCGTCGGTCCAGGATCGCGACGGCGGCTGCGCCGGCCATGCGGCCCGGTCGCCGGGAGCGTTCCAGCCCTGCCCGGCAGGGTTCGGCGGGCGCTGGCCCCGCGAACCCGGCGAGTTGGGCGTGAAGCTCGGCCGCTGCCCCGCGTCGCGCCGGCCGGGCTCGTCGCTGTACCACCCGTGTGGCCAGTCATCGCTCATGACGCCCCCAGACCGTAGCGGTGCGGCTACATCCTCGGCCAGACCGGATGAGACCGACCATTCCCTCCGCTGGCACGGAGTAGATGCTATTAGCAAGGCGAGAATGTTTTAGTCAACCCCTGATATGAAACGCCGCCCGGCCGAGACGAGCCATCATGACTCCCGCCGAACCCGTTCCCGGTCGGCTGCGCCGGGACCGCTGTCGTTGCGCGGCCGGATCGCGCTGGCTTGAGGCTCTGACCAGCGGCGCGACCGAGATGCGGGCTGACCCGGACGGGGCCGTCTGGCACCAGGGGGCGGACCTGCCGGACCTCAGTGCGCCGTCCGGCTTATCCAGTCGGCCGCCGGAACTTCCAGATTCCTGGACATCCTGGGCGGCCACCACGCGGAGGCTTCCCCGATCCGCTGCGGCCTCACTCCCTCCGGGTGATGTGAACGCGCGCTGCGGCGACGAGGCTGAGATGTTACCGGTCTCGTGACCGCGATACAGGGAGCCGATGTGACTGAGTCGGAGCACGCGCGGGGTTCACGGCGGTGGTGGCCATGGGCGGTGCTCGTGGCCGCGCTGGTCGTCGGCGGCTGCACGTCTGGGTCGGCGAGCTCGTCGGCCACCAGCACCGCCTCGGCCACCTCCGGCGGCGGTTCGGGTAATGCCACGGTCAGCGCGTGCGCGGTTACCCCGGTCGCGAACGAGGTCGTCCCCTCCGTAGTAACGATTGCCGCGCACGGGCCCAACGGGAGCGGCACTGGGTCGGGCGAGGTGATCCGGTCAGACGGCTACATCCTGACGAACAATCACGTCATCTCGATAGCCGCCGTTAGCGGCGGTTCGGTCGAGGTGCAGTTCTCCGACGGCCAGGTCGAGTCCGCCACGATCACCGGCCGGGACCCGCAGACCGATCTCGCCGTGCTCAAGGTCCAGACGTCCAGGCAGCTCAAGGTGATCGCGCTAGGCTCGTCGTCATCGGTGCAGGTAGGTGAGCCGGTCGTGGCGATCGGCGCCCCGCTGGGCTTGTCCGGCACGGTGACGTCCGGCATCGTCAGCGCCCTCAACCGGACCGTGCAGGTCCCCGGCGACAACGACAGTTCGGCGTTGCTCGTATCCGCAGTGCAGACGGATGCTTCCATCAATCCCGGCAACAGCGGCGGCGCCCTGGTCGACTGCGAGGGCAAGCTAGTCGGCGTGCCGACGGCCGGCGCGACAGTGCCGAGCCCTTCCGGCGAGTCGGGCGGCGGCAGCATCGGGCTGGGCTTTGCCATCCCGGTCGATCTGGCCAAGTCCATCGCTGACGAGATCATCGCCACCGGCCGGGTAACCCACGCCTTCTTCGGCGTGCAGACGACGCCGATACCGCCTGCGGCCGCCGCCCAGGCCGGGGTGCCCGAAGGACTGTTCGTCCAGGCAGTGTCGCCGGGCGGCCCGGCCGCCACGGCCGGGTTGCGCCCTGACGACGTGATTACCAGCATCAATGGGGAACCGGCCACCAGCAACATTCAGCTGGAGGAACTGGCCTTGACCAAGAAGCCGGGGGACACGGTGTCAATCGGCTACAACCGGGCCGGTCACTCGGCCAAGGCCACGGTCACCCTGGCCGCGCAGCCATGAGCTGGCGGGGCAGCCTCACCTCATCCGGGTGAGCTATGCGTACCCGACAGCTGCGAGCATGGATGGATCGCGGCCCAGCTTCGGAAGGAGACCCCGTGATCGAGCGCAGCTACGAAATCAGGGTGGTCGGGTCGCTCGGCCCGGCGGCTCGTTATGCGTTCACCGACGTAGCCATCGAAGTCGAGCCCGCTGCGACTGTCCTGTGGGGTGACCTGGATCAGGCCGGCCTGCACGTCCTCCTGGATCGGGTACGTGCGCTCGGCCTGGAGCTCATGGACATCAGAGAGGTCCCCGAGCAGTCCTCCGGCTGAGTGACTTCCCTTGACGGACCGGACCGGCGACGCCGGAGAGCAGTGAGATATCACCCGCCATGTATGAGGCGAATCTGGCCGCCCGGGCGGCACGCTCGCGCAGTATGAGCGGAGTGACGCTGAGTCGGCACGCCTGCCGCGCCATTCTCCTTTCCGGCCTGGTGCTGCTGGCGGCCGCCTGCGGCTCCGGCGGCAGCACGCCCGCTAGCCCAGCGTCCGCCGGCAGTCCTTCGTCGAGTGCTGCCGCTCCGTCGGCGTCCGCCTCGGCGACGTTGTGCTCGGATGTCGCCGCGCTGCGCGGATCACTGCAGGAACTCGCCGCCATCAGGCCCAGTCCTAGCGCGGTAGCCGAGCTCAGAGGCGCTGTGCGGAACGTTCAGTCGAACCTGACCGACCTCAGCAGCGCCGTCGGTTCCCTGTGGAGCGGGCAGGTCCAGAATCTGAGGTCCGCCCTGACCACGCTCCAGTCCGCTGTCAGCACCCTCGCCACCCAGCGCAACGCCAGCAGCGTGTCCGGCGTGGTCACCGCGGTCGGCGGCGTGTCCGCGGCGGCGCGTCAGCTCCTGGACGCGGCCAGCCCGAGCTGCCCGTCACCGTCGGCATCGTCCGGTTAGAGTGCCTCATGACCGCATCTGGGCTTAGTCTCGCTACCGGTGTCGCCGACCTGGGGCAGCTGTACCGCGATTTGCACGCCAACCCCGAGCTGTCCCTGCAGGAGCATCGCACCGCGGCGCTGGCGGCCGACCAGCTCGCTGCCGCGGGATTCGACGTCACGACGAATATAGGCGGCACCGGCGTGGTCGGCGTCCTCGCCAACGGCACCGGGCCGACCGCACTGGTCCGCGCCGACATGGACGCGCTGCCCGTGCGGGAAGAAACGGGCCTCCCCTATGCCAGCCAGCGGCGGGCCACCGACCGGGACGGGTACGACGTCCCGGTGATGCACGCCTGCGGCCATGACATGCACGTGACCTGCCTGCTCGGAGCGGTGCGCGAACTGGCCGCCAGCCGTAGCTCGTGGTCGGGCACGCTGATGGCGGTGTTTCAGCCGGCCGAGGAGCTGGGG
>DAIOWL010000140.1:8810-10997 GCA_036758545.1 Streptosporangiaceae bacterium
ACGGTCATGCGGTTGCAGGGCGTGGTCTCGCGGGAGGTCGCCGGCGACGACACCGCCGTCGTCACCGTCGGGGCCATGCGGGCCGGCGCGAAGGAAAATATCATCCCCGACGACGCTGAACTGCTGCTGAGCGTGCGGACCGTCGATCCGGCCGTGCGCCGTCGGGTGCTGGATGCGATCGAGCGCATCGTGCGTGCCGAGGCCGCCGCGTCCGGCGCCCCGCGTGACCCGGTCATCGAGACGACCCACAGCTTCGGTGCCGTGGTCAACGACGAGAAGGCGGCCGAACGCATCGGCGCGGCGTTCGCCCGGCAGTTCGGGGCTGACCGGGTGTTCGATCCCGGGCCGGTCACCGGCAGCGAGGACGTCGGCCTGTTCGCGATCGCGGCCGGCGCGCCGTGCGTGTACTGGCTTCTCGGCGGCGCCGACCCGGGCCCCTTCGCCGGCGTCGCGTCCATGGCCGGCATCGCGGCCGTGGTACGGGACCTGCCGTCCAACCACTCGCCGCGCTACGCCCCCGTGCTCCAGCCCACCCTGGCCATCGGCGTCGCCGCCCTGGCGACTGCCGTCCGCACCTGGCTTCCGCCAGGCATCGCCCCGAACGAATGAGCCCGCACCGCTGCGGCTACTGGCCGGGCGGCAGCGGTCCCAGCCGCAAACTAGTGACCTTGCCGTCCCGGAACTCGGCCTCGGCCTGGCCGGCCGGGCCGGCTCCGCCGTGCTCGCCGCGTGTCCGGAGCGTCCAGGTGACCCGCTCCCGCGCCACCAGCTTGCGGGTCAGGTCCACGCGGACACCGGCAGACAGCAGTTCCTGCACGAGCTGGCGCACCGGTCCGGAACCCCGGTGGCGGCCGGGCGCAGAGAACGGGGGCGCCGAGACCAGCTCGCAGTCGTCGGCGAACAGTCCCATTACCGCGGCGACATCCTGCCCCGCCCAGGCCCGCTCGAAGGCGAGCGCGGCCAGGAACTCCCCGGCCTGCTGCTCGCCGTGTGCGATCAGGCTCTGGATGAACCGCGGGTCGCGGTTCAGCTTGGACGCCGCATGGGCTCGGGGAAGGCTAGAGCGGGACAGCTCCATGACCCGCACGACGACCTGCTTGTATTGTGCGGTCGGCTTCAGCAGCCCCGCCTCGAGCAGCTGGTCGATCTTCTCGATGAAGGCGAGCTCCTGGTAGAGCGATAGGTTGCCGGCCAGTTCGTTGCGGCGGTCGGCGATCTCGGCGAGCGTGGCTGGCTCGGTGTCCCGCTGCTGCGGATTGATCTGGATCACCCACAACTCATCGGGTTCGGCCTCGAGAAGCTCCCGGACCGGGGGGTTCTGGGAAAACAGGCCATCCCAGTACGTGCCGTCCTCCAGCCGCACCGCGCGAAACAGGTTCGGGATCGCCGCCGAGGCGAGCACGGTGGCGGCGGTGATCCGGTCCCTGCGGCTGTTGAACGCCCGGAACCGCCCGGACAGCACATCGACGGCCCCGATGAGCAGCATCGGGTACTTTCCGGCGCTGTCGGCTTCGATCCGGTCGAAGTCCACCTGACGGCCGAGCATCTGGCAGAACTGCTCGGCGGCCGCGACAGCGGCCGGTGAATGGTACGGGCTCACGGCCGGCGGCGTGACCCCCAGGTCCTGCCATGCGCTCGCCCACTGGATCCAGCTGTTGACCATCGTCTCCACGGGCCCGCGGGCGGAGTTGTCAGCCCAGAACTCCTCGAGCAGGTGCCCCGCACGGACCGGGTCGTCATCGCGCAGGGCATACCACGCCAGCAGCGCGCACACCGCCCCGCCGGACGTACCGCTCAGCCCGGCCACGTGGTAACCGTCGAGCTCGTCCGCGCCCAGCAGTCGTTTCAGCACACCCGCTGTGAAGGCGGTATGGCTCCCGCCGCCCTGGCAGGCGATCGCCACGCGCCGCTGCCGCTTGCCGCCCTCAGTCGCTGCCGCCACGACCAGTCCCCTCATCAGAAAGACCCACGATAAACGTCGCTTGCCCCGAGACTAGCCATCATGACTCCTGCCGAACCCGCTCCCGATCAGCTGCGCCGGGACCCGCTGCCGCTGCGCGGCCGGGTCGCGCTGGTCACCGGCGTCAGCCGGCGCGCCGGCATCGGATACGCCATCGCCCGCCGGCTGGCGGCGCAGGGCGCCAGCCTGGTCCTTCACCACTACGCCCCGCACGATCGCGACCAGCC
>DAIOWL010000141.1:0-10968 GCA_036758545.1 Streptosporangiaceae bacterium
CCGCACTTGGCGTAGACGTTGCCCAGGTGGTACTCCACGGCCTTGCGGCTGATGAACAGCTCGGCCGCGATCTCCGGATTGGACAGGCCCTTCCCCACCAGGTGGGCCACCTCGGTCTCCCGGCTGGTCAGGGCCAGGACGGACTGCTTCTTCTTCGCCGGGTTACCAGGAAGGTGACAGGCCGCCAGCTCCTCTTCCGTCCGGGCGATGAACGGCGCGGCGCGCAGCGCCTGGTACAAGCTGTGCGCCTGTCGCAGCCGCTCGACCGCCAGGCGCCGCTGGCCCGTCCGCCGCAGGAGGCGGCCGTGAGCCAGCAGCAGCCGGGCCGTATAGACCGGGCTTTGCGCGCTGCCGGACTGCTCGCCATCGGAGTAGATCCGCCGGGCTTCCTCCGGGGCGTCCCGCTGCTCGGCCAGCCACCCTTCCAGCCAGGCCAGGCCCGGCCGCAGGTAGCCATCCTTGCCGTGACCCTCGCGCAGCTGGTCCAGGACGGCGGCGGCTAGCTCCGTCTGACCCGAGCCGACCAGGCCCTCGATCAGCAGCGGCCGCCACACGACCGCGTACGCCCGGCTCCGGCCGTCCAGGGCCGCGTCGTCCCGCCAGTGGCCCAGCGCGTCGGCCATGCCCAGGTAGTCGCCGGCCGCCTGGTACACCAGGGCCCGGGCCATAGCCGCGTACAGCTTCTCCTGGCCGTAATCCAGGCTGTCGGCCGCCTCCCCGGCGAGGCGGGCGTGCCGCTCGGCCTCCTCGGCCGCGCCCCGCCCGGTCGGCACGCAGCCCGCCGCCAGGTGCAGCAGCGGAAGCTCGTAGCGGCGGGTATGGATCGCCGCGGCGGAGAACCCCTGCTCGGCGGTGAGCAGCACGTCGTCCCACGCGCCGGCCAGGTACTGGGCCAGCGCCAGGTAGAAGTAGGCGCGCAGGCCGAGCGTGAGGGTGGCGCCCCGGCGGGCCAGCTTCACGCTGGCGGTCAGGTCGGAGATGGCCCGGTCCAGGTCGCCGGCTAGCAGCCGGAACACCCCACGGAACGTCAGCCCGTCGACATCGACCGGGCCGACGCGGGCCGGATCGGCGTCGAGGTGCTCCAGTTCGGCCAGGGCGGCACGTGGCCCGGCTACCTGGGAGGCGCCGATGGCGATCAGGGTGCGCGTCTGGCTGGCGGCCGCCGCGTCCAGGCACCCGGTGCCCAGCGCCCACCGGCCGAACGTCATGACCTGTTCGCCTTTCCCGAGCAGCGTGTAGGTGCCCGCCAGCCGGTTAGCGATCATCGCCGCCAGCGGCTGGCGGTCCGGGTCGTCCTGTGCCTCGGCCAGTGCCTCGCTGAACCGTCGTTCCGCCTCGGCGAGCTGACCCGAGGAGAACGCCATCGTGCCGAGCACGCAGCTGCGCAGCGGGGATGGCGTCGCGGCCTCCACCGCCTCGCGCAGGGCCAGACCGCGGGACTCCTCGGCCAGCATCAGCTGCAGCGCCGCGGTCAGCAGCCTCCGTTCCCGGCCGGCCCGGGCGGGGGAGATGTCCGAGGCCCACTGCAGGTGGGTGGCCGACAGCGCCAGGCGGCCGGCGGCCGCCTCCTCGCCGGCCAGCCGCTCGAGCTGGGCGGCCAGGTCCTCGTCGGGACGGTCCAGGGCGGCCACCCGGTGCTCCCAGGACGCCGACTCGGTCACGACCAAGGCGGCGCGCGCGTGCATCGCGCGGCGCCTGGTGGCCGTGATGCCGGCGTAGATGGCGTCCCGGACAAGCGGGTGACGAAGCACCACGGGACAGCTTGGTTCCTCCGGCGACCAGTCCACCAGGCCAGAGGTCACCGCCGGTTCGATCGCCGCGCTGGGCGACTCAACCTCCGCCGCCTGGCCCAGCTGGGCGAGGGGGATGCGCAGGTTAAGAACCGAGAGCATCTTGAGGATGGTCCGGGTGTCCGTCGGCAAACCTGCCAAACGGTCGCCGATGGCGGCCGCCAGCGACCGGGGCAGCACCTGCCGGCCCGGAGCCCCCGGATCGGAGCCGGATTCCTCACTCAGGACCGTCCGCAGGTACAGCGGATGCCCGCCGGTACGCCGGTACAGCCCCTGGATGGCCTTCTCGTCCAGCGATTCCGTCCTGAGCGCGGCGGCCAGCGATGCGACCTCATCCGCGGTCAGCCCGTTCAGCGTGATCTGCAGCCGGTTCTCGACGCTCGCGAGCATGCGCTGAGCCGGCTCGTCCAGGAGGTCGCCGGGCGCGCGATAGATCATGATGGCGAGTACCGGATCGACCGACAGCCGCCGCAACATGAACGTCAGGGCCTCCGCCGACTTCCGGTCGACCCACTGCAGATCATCGATCACGATGGCCAGCGCCCCCGTGACCAGCTGCTCTCCGACCACTTCGAGCAGCCGCGCGCCCACGGCGAACGACGAGGTGGGCGCGCCGGTCTCGGCCGTCAGTACCGCCTCCCCGGCCGGCCTGAGCAGCTGATCGACAATTCCGAAGTCCAGGTCGGCCTCGGGCAGGCTGGCCCGGGCCTGCAGCACCCGCAAGCCTGCGGACTCGGCCAGGCAGCGCCGCACCAGGGCTGTTTTACCCACCCCCGGATCGCCTTCGATGGCTACCAGCCACGGCTGTCCCGCCTCCACCCGGGCGACTACCTCCGCCAGCTGGCCGCGTTCTGCCGCCCGGCCGACGAAAACGTCGAGCGGTGCCTGCCGGTGCTGCAAGCGACCCCACCCACTTTGCTCGTGCCATCGGCATATTCCTGACAAGACGAGCGTAACTCGTACCGAACGCGCTGCGACAAGACGACGGCCGGCAGGTCATTCGGCGACACGACTCGATAGCAGTGTCCACATGCGCCGGATTTTCCGGACTTGACACAAAGATGGTGCTGTGGAGTCGCGGAAAAGGGGCCGGCGCGTCACGGTCGTCGCGATAGTGCTGGCGCTGGTGGAACTGGTGACGCTCGTGGCGGGCTGTCTCAGCCGACCCGTCACGGCGCTGGTCCCGCTGCACCTGGGGTGGGCTTTCTCGCCTGTCTCGGACACCGTGACGATCCGGGTGACGTCTGCGGCCGGGACGACCGGCCGGCAGGTGCTGGCTCAGAGCCAGCTGGCCGTGTCGGAACACGCTAGCGGGCACACCGGACGCTGGTCGGCGGGCGGCGGGACGATACGGGTGCCGGTACCCGCCGGCGGGCGGACCAGCCTGGTCGTAAAGCTCACCGGCCCGCAGCCGCTGACCAGGACGGTCACGGTCACCACCCCGCCGCCGTTGCGGGTCGTCTCGTCCGGTGCGAGCTCCGGACGGTGGCTCGTGTACACCTCCGGCCCGCTGCGCCCCGAACCGGCGCAGCTGCTGTGCGGCACCGACAAGGTCAGCATGGTCGCATCTTCCCAGCTGGCGGTCGCCGAGACCGCGAAGGCCTGCCCCGCCACGTTGCGGCTGACCGGGCGGGACGGCGAGCATCTGGTCGTCCCGGTCACGATTCCCGCCCGGTCCACGGCCAAGATCCCCGCCGTGTCCGTGGCCCGGCTGTACTGCTTCGCCCATCCGGCCGGACGAGCCATCTACATCACCATCGATGACGGCTGGACGCCCAGCGCGGAGGTGCTGACGCTCATGCACCAGACGTACCTGCCGATCACGGCGTTCCTCATCAGCGGGGCCGCCAGGGAGCACCTGAGCTACTGGAAGGAGTTCGTGGCCGCGGGCGGGATGATCGGCGACCACACGGTCTCTCATCCCCGCCTCACCACGCTCACGCGGGGTCGGGCCACCGCCCAGTGGGGGCAGGCCCGGACGCTGCTCGGCCGCTGGCTGGGCCAGACCCCGGTAGTGGGGCGCCCGCCGTACGGGGCGTTCAATCACGCGGTAGAGGTGGCCGCGGCACGGGGCGGGCTGACCGCCCTGGCCGGCTGGAGCGCCACCATGTCGGGTCGCCGTGTTCTGACCTGGGACGGCAAGCCGCTGGGCCCGGGCGAGATCGTCCTGCTGCATTGGGATCCCGGGCTCGGCGGGCAACTCGCCGCGCTGCTGGCGGCCATCAGGGCCCAGCATCTGAACCCGGCGCCGCTGATGCCGGCGAGTTTCGACGGCATCGCTCCGCAGCGGCATTCCCTCAGTGGCGACTGATCCGGCCTACGGCGCGGATGACCGCGCCGCGACCCCGCCGACGAGCGTGCCCACCGCGACGCCGATGGCCAGGTTGACCACTGCCGTGGCGATCTTGGCGTCGAGCGGGGCGGTGGTGCTGAACGGGAAGACGACGATGATCGTGGTCGCCAGGACGACGATCCAGCCGAAGAACAGCAGCGGCCGCAACGTGCCGATCATCAGCAGCTGGACCAGGCCGGTCGCGGCCAGCGTCGCCGCCATGACGCCTACGATCAGGGCGGTCGTGCGCACGTCGCCGTAGGCGCCCTCCTGGCTCGGGGCCAGCACCGGGACAGCGTAAAGCCAACGGCTGACCAGGACCCCGACGAGGGCCACCAGGCCGGCGACAACGGCACTGGCCGCCCCGCCCGCCCACAGCTTGCGGGCGTCGACGCCGACGCCGATGTGCGTGCGGGGGGCTTCCGGCATCATCGGTCGCACCGTCGCGGTCCGGCGCTCGGTCCGGCTGATGTCGTGTGGGCTCGTGGCCGGCTGGTCAGGGGCATAGAACTGGGTGTTCATCGCGGGATCTCCGTTTTCTCAGTGGTTCCTAGTGGATAAACCCACTTTCGGTCACACCGAGAGCAAAATCCCTGGGGAAACTCCCTAATTTCGCCTCGGGACTAACGCCACCAGGGCTGGCGGCGCTGCTCAGCGACGTGCGAGGCCGGTTCGGCGATCGCGCGTATGTGCAAGCTGAGGTGCTGCAGATGCTCGTGCACCCAGAGCAGGTGCGGATGATGGGGGGTGGTGACCACGCGGACCAGGTCCCCGGCCTCCTCCAGCCCGTCCGCGTCGCCGGCCGGGGCGGCCATCACCGCCACCCCGCTATCCGCGCCGGGGCCAGACGTGGTGCCGTTCAGGCCGGTGAACGACGGTACCTTGACCGGCAGCAGGACCTGGCCCGCCGTCGGCCGCCCGACCAGCACCGCGACCCGTTCGTAGAACGTGGCCAGGTCCGCGGTGGCCTGCGTCAGGGTGAACCGTGCGTAGGCCATGCCGTGGTGTTTGTGGTACTCGGGTGCCTTCAGCCCGGCCAGCGAGTACGCGGTCAGCCTGAGCCGCATGGACGCCATTACCAGCATCCACAGGTCCTCCTTGGACACCCGCTTGGCACCCTGCTCGGCCAGGAAGCCGCGCAGGGCCTCGTCGAGCCTGATCCCGGCGGTGGCGGCCGCGGCGCCCGCGTCCGGTGGCTCCTCCCGGGTCCCGAGGGCCCAGTCCACCGACTGGGTCAGGTAGGCGGCACCGCGGCGGAACGCGTCGGCGAGGTCGTCGCCGACCACGGACGAGGCGCCCCGCGGCCAGAACAGGACACCGACCACCAGGCTCACCAGGCAGCCGATGGCGACGTCCTCGATGCGCAGCAGGCCCACCTTCCAGCCGGCGGGCGCGAGCAGGTTGAACAGGACCAGCACGACCACGGTAAAGGCGGCCTGGCCGAAGGTGAACGGCAGCGCGCCCGGAGCGTAGGCAGCCACGGCCACCGCGATGGGCAGCGCCGCCCACAGCGCCGGGGTACTGGTGCCGATACCGAGCAGCAGCAGGGCACCCAGCACGAAGCCGAGCAGGGTGCCGCCCAGCGCGCGCAGCGCGGTGGATTCGGTCGACGCCGCGTTCGTGCGCAGCACCGACAGGGTGCCGAGGACCACCCAGAACCCGTGCTGGACATCGGATATGTCCGCCACCAGGACCGCCGCGGCCAGCGCCAGCGACCCGCGCAGGCTGTTCAGGAACCAGACAGAACGGAAGCTGGCGTGCCTGGTCAGGACGCCCATCGCGCCGGCGATCGAGGCCGCCCGCCGCTCCGCCATCGTCCCCTCGGGCTGGGCGCCGTACCAGCCGAGGCGCCGGGCGGCGATCGTCTCCGGGTCGGCCCGGCGGGTGGCGATCAGGGCGTCCGCCACGATGTTCCTGACGACAAGCGCGATCGCCTGTGCATGGAAGGCGTGCCGGGCCACGATCTCGACCGAGTCGATGTCCCGGTCAGCGGCCGACTGGTGGTAGGCGGTGGCGGCCAGGCGCTGCCGTTCCATCGCGGTGATATCCGGCGTCGCGCTGGTGGTGTCGGCCAGCAGGTCACCCGCCTGCCTGAGCACCACGGCGGTCAGGACGAACAGCTCGCGGTCGGGCTGCGCGGCCTGGTCCAGGTTCGGGTGCCCCTCGGTGGCGTCGGCGAGCAGCACGGTGCACCACTCGAGCAGCTGGACCACGCTGGCCATGCCCTGGTCGGCCGTTGCCAGCCCGACCGGCCGGTACGGCGTGCTGGCGAACGCGGTCATCAGCTGGTGCTTGGCCTCCTGGCAGGCCTGGGTGTCGGCGGCGGTGGCG
Organism: Streptosporangiaceae bacterium; assembly: GCA_036758545.1. GTDB lineage: Bacteria > Actinomycetota > Actinomycetes > Streptosporangiales > Streptosporangiaceae > Palsa-504. The sequence goes on from DAIOWL010000141.1 coordinate 6,454, forward strand.
GTGCCGCGCGCCGAGGCCTCCAGGTGCCCGCCCAGCGTACGGGCCGAACGCGCCGCGGCCTCGCGCAGCCGGTCTCCCGGGGATGGCGCCGGGATCAGCAGGACGGCGGCGGTCGAGACGGCGGCGGCCAGCCACCAGCCCGCCAGCCGGTCCGGGATCATGCTGATCGTGCCCGGCGTGGCCACTGGCAGGACGTAGGGGAGCAGCGCGGCGGTGACGCCGGAGGCTGCGTTGGGCCCGGCCACCCCGGCGAAGAAGATCCCGAACGTCACCGGGATCGTGACCAGCACGGCCAGCCAGGTGATCCCGTTGACCGCGGTGCCGATGATCAGCCCGAGGCTGCCGATCACGGCCAGGCCGAGGTGCGCGACGAGCTTGTCCCGCCTGCTGCCGCCGAACGAGACCATGACCAGGCTGGCGAACCCGCCGAACGCCGCGAACAGCGCCATCTGCAGGTTGCCGAAGCCCTCGAAGGTCAGCGCGAACAGGGACGGGATCACCAGGACCGCCCGCAGCGCGCGCAGCGCGGCCGGCACCGACCAAACCGGCCACCAGGGCGGCCGGGTTCGTTCGCCTCCGGTTCCCTCGCCCCCGGACAGGGCACGCGGGAGGCGGGCCCCCGGCAGGTGGCGCGCAACGCTCAGATCGGGCATTGGCCCAGTCTAAAAAAGGCGGCAGGAACCCCTCAACCGCGCGGCCGGCTGACCCCGCGCTGCTGATTAGCTGAACCCTGCCTGAGAGTCCCCGTCCCCCGGTGCCCGCATGCGCTACATTGCTGCATTCCGCGGGCGGCGCGTTCCCTCGCGGTGACCCGGAGGAGGGAAATATGCAGGATACGGGGGCACAGGCGCCTGCCGAGGCCCTGGACGAGGACGATACGAGGCTGGCGCACCTCGGGTACCGTCCGCAGCTCAACCGCGTACTCGGGCTGTTCGCCAACTTCTCGGTGGCGTTCACCTATCTGTCGCCGATGGTCGGTATCTTCTCCCTGTTCGTGCTCGGCCTGGGCGCCGGCGGGCCGGCCTACATCTGGCTGACCTGGATCCCGGTCGCCGGGATGCTCCTGGTCGCGCTGGTGTTCGGCGAGCTGGCCAGCCACTACCCGGTGGCCGGCGCGCTCTACCAGCGGCTCCGCGGTGCAGGGGGCCGGCAGCAGGCTCGCGTTCTCCTACGCCAGGGACGGCGCGCTGCCCGGGTCGAAGTGGATCTCGGAAGTCAGCCAGCGGTTCAAGACCCCGGCCAATGCCCTGTTCGGCGGCGCGCTGGTCACGGTGGTGTTCATCGGGCTCGCGTTCGCCGCGCCGACCCACGACGTCAAGATCTGGTTCATCACCTACCCGGCCAATACCAACGTGCTGGTCTCGCTGGTGTCGTTCAGCGTCAGCGGGATCTACCTGTCGTTCCTGCTGACCGTGATCGGGTCGATGATCGCCCGGGCCCGCGGCTGGGTGCCGGCCGGCAAGTTCACGATGGGCCGCTGGGCCTGGCCCGTCTCCGTCGTCGCCGGCCTGTACCTGATCCTGATGCTGATCAACGTGGTGCTGCCGTCCGGGCTCAGCAGCGGGCGTGCCTACTTCAACCTGGACTGGATCACCCTGCTGGTGATGGCGGTCGTCACCGTGGCCGGGATCATCGTGTACTTCGCCGTGCACGGCGGCCGGGAGATCGGCGCGCACATCGTTGACACCGACGCGCCGGGCACCGAGGCGGAGAGCGTAGCCTCGCAGACGAGACGTGACGTGCCGCTGACAGGCGGGCGCGACCGCATCGCCGTCCGTGGTAATGTGAAACGCTGCCCGGCGACTAGCCGGGCCAGCGGGAGGTCTGCTGCACCCTCATGCGGCTGCCTCGCCCCTGATCCTCCCATTCGGGGAATCAGCCCGTTTCGTGCCAATCCTTAAGGAGTCACGTGCCGCTCGATACCGCCGCCAAGAAAGAGATCCTGGCGGAGTACGCGACCAGTGAGGGTGACACCGGTTCGCCGGAAGTCCAGGTCGCGCTGCTGACCAGGCGGATCAACCACCTGACCGAGCACCTGAAGGTGCACAAGCATGACCACCACAGCCGTCGCGGACTGCTGCTGCTGGTCGGCCGCCGCCGCAGGCTGCTGAAGTACCTGGCCAAGAAGGACATCAACCGCTACCGCGCGATTCGGGAGCGGCTCGGCATCCGCCGCTAAGGTCCGCAGGCCAGGAACAACTGAATATCGACAACACTGACATCCCGTAGCCCCCGGCCCCGAGCGCCAGGGCCGGTCCTCGGTAGTGGTCCCCGGGTTGCCCGCCCTTGACGACAGTGCCTACGCACTGCCCTCGAGGCGGCAGCACCCGAGGGCTTCGATCGAAGACCGGCCGGCCGCCTCTTAGGCGAGCCAGCAGGCCACATGCGGCACGGCGGCGGGTGGGTGCGGGATCTACCGCAAGGAGGTCTCACCCGTGGAGGGTGTCCACAGCGCTGAAGCCGTTATTGACAACGGCGAATTTGGCGTACACACAATCAGGTTCGAGACGGGCCGCCTGGCCCGTCAGGCTGCCGGCTCTGCCCTGGTGACCCTGGATGGCGAGACCGTGGTGCTTTCCGCGACCACGGCGTCCAAGCAGCCCAAGGAAAACCTGGATTTCTTCCCGCTCACCGTGGACGTGGAAGAGCGGATGTACGCCGTGGGCCGGATTCCCGGCTCGTTTTTCCGTCGGGAGGGCCGTCCGTCCGAGGACGCGATCCTTACCTGCCGCCTCATCGACCGGCCGCTGCGCCCGTCCTTCGTCAAGGGCCTGCGTAACGAGATCCAGATCGTCGAGACCATACTCGCGCTCGACCCGCAGCACCTGTACGACGTGGTGGCGATCAACGCCGCGTCCATGTCCACCCAGCTGGCGGGCCTGCCGTTCTCCGGCCCCATCGGCGGGGTCCGGGTCGCGCTGATCAAGGGCCAGTGGGTGGCCTTCCCGACCCACGAGCAGCTGGAGCAGGCCACCTTCGACATGGTGGTGGCGGGCCGGGTGCTCCCTGCTGACGATGGCGGGGACGTCGCGATCATGATGGTCGAGGCCGAATCCACCCCGGGCACGCTCAAGCTGCTCGCCGACGAGACCAGCGGCGCGGTCGCGCCGACCGAGGAGACGGTGGCCGAGGGCCTGGAGGCGGCCAAGCCGTTCATCCGTGTCCTGTGCGACGCGCAGTCGCGGCTTGCCGCCGAGGTAGCCAGTGACGGCGCCAAGGTCGCCGAGTACCCGGTCTTCGTCGACTACGCCGAGGACGTCTACGAGGCGGTGGCGCGCGAGGTCTCCGAGGAGCTGGCCACGACGCTGACGATCGCCGGCAAGCACGAGCGCGAGGCCGAGACCGACCGGGTCAAGGCGCTCGCGCAGGCGAAGCTCGCCGAGCAGTTCGAGGGGCGCGAGAAGGAGATCAGCGCCGCGTTCCGCGCGCTGACCAAGAAGATGGTCCGGGAGCGGATCATCTCCGAAGGGCTGCGCATCGACGGCCGCGGCCTGACCGACATCCGGCCGCTGGCCGCGATGACCCACGTGCTGCCCCGGGTGCACGGGTCCGCGCTGTTCGAGCGCGGCGAGACCCAGATCCTCGGCGTGACCACGCTGAACATGCTCCGGATGGAGCAGATGATCGACACGCTCAACCCGGACCGCACCAAGCGCTACATGCACAACTACAACTTCCCGCCGTACTCGACCGGGGAGACGGGCCGGGTCGGCTCGCCGAAGCGCCGCGAGATCGGCCACGGCGCGCTGGCCGAGCGCGCGCTGCTCCCGGTGCTGCCGACGCGGGAGGAATTCCCCTACGCGATCCGGCAGGTGTCGGAGGCGATCAGCTCCAACGGCTCGACCTCGATGGGCTCGGTCTGCGCCTCCACCATGTCGCTGCTCGACGCGGGCGTGCCGCTGAAGGACATGGTCTCCGGCATCGCCATGGGCCTGATCCACGAGGGCGGCCAGTACGTGACGCTGACCGACATCCTCGGCGCCGAGGACGCCTTCGGCGACATGGACTTCAAGGTGGCGGGCACCGAGCAGGTGGTCACCGCGCTGCAGCTGGACACCAAGCTCGCCGGCATCCCGGCCTCGGTCCTGGCCGCGGCGCTGAAGCAGGCCCGCGCGGCCCGGCTCACCGTCCTGGACGTCATGCGCGGCGCCATCACCGAGCCGGGGGAGATGTCCGCCTACGCCCCGCGGATCATCACGATCAAGGTCCCGGTGGACAAGATCGGCGAGGTCATCGGCCCGAAGGGCAAGATGATCAACTCGATCCAGGACGACACCGGCGCCGAGATCACCATCGAGGACGACGGCACCATCTACGTCGGGGCCACCGACGGCACGTCGGCCGAGGCGGCGCGGGCCGCGATCAACGCGATCGCGAACCCGCACATGCCCGAGGTCGGCGAGCGGTTCCTCGGCACGGTGGTGAAGACGACCACGTTCGGCGCGTTCGTCTCGCTGCTGCCCGGCAAGGACGGCCTGCTGCACATCACCCAGATCCGCAAGCTGCACGGCGGCA
>DAIOWL010000142.1:0-10918 GCA_036758545.1 Streptosporangiaceae bacterium
GGCGACGCGAGCCAGCGCGGCGGCCGGGCGCAGCCGGGCGGCCCGCCAGCCGCCGAACGATCCGGCGAGCAGCCCGCCGGCGATGGCGAGCAGCACGGCCAGGACGATCGCGCCCACCGTCACCGACGCGGACATGGGCACGGCGATGGTGGCGTGACTGGCCACCGGGCCGCCGCCGGCCGGCCCGCCGCCCGGGCCGGCCACCCGGGTCTGCAGGCCGCTGCCGCCGCTGGCGCTTGGCACGGTCGCGGACAGCTTGGGCGCGATTTTGTCGATGATGGCCACGCCGGCGAAGCCGAGGCCGACGCCCAGCGCTCCGCCGATGATGCCGATGGCGACCGACTCGCCGAGCACCTGGCTGACGATCCGGCGGCTGCGCCAGCCGAGCGCCTTGAGCGTGCCGAACTCCGGCACCCGCCTCGCCACCGCGGCCATGGTCAGCAGGCTGGCCACGGCGAACGCCGCGATCAGCACGAGCACGGCCAGCCACCTGCCGAGCGCGCCGGCCAGCTTGGCGGCGCTCGCCGCCGACCCGGTGATCTCGCTGGCCAGGTCCGAGGAGCTGGTCACGGTGGCCTGCGGCAGCAGGTGCCGGATCTCCTTCTGCACCGCGCCGATGTCAGCGGCGCTGGCCGCGGCCACGTACACCGTGTTGATCTCGTTCTTCATGGACTTGCCTGTGGCCGGGTCGAGGGCCAGCGCCTGCGCGCGCTTGAGCGGGATGTATACCTTGGGCGGGCTGCTGGCCTGCGGCTGGGTGACGATCCCGATGATCTTGAACTTGACCTTGGCCACGGTGACCGTGGAGCCGACCTTCAGCTTGTGCTGGGACGCGTAGTTTCCGTCCACGATGGCCACGTTCGCGTTGGTGTCGGCCTTGGTGAAGGCCCGGCCTTGGGTGAGCGTGCCGTTGCTGAGCGGGCCGAGCTTGGGGTGCGAGATGTCGGTGCCGTTCACGCTGATGCTCGTCGGCGGCGTGAGCTGTGAGTTCGAGCCGCTCGGCAGCACGATCCGGTTGTCGGTCAGGACCAGGCCGCCGACCGCGTCCCGGACGTGGGCCAGGCGCGCGATCTTCGCCGCGGTCTGCGCGCTGAGCGCGCCATGGTCGCCGCTGACGAGGGTGTCGATCGTGCCGCTTGAGTAGCACTTGCCGTTGATGCAGACGCCGGCCCGGGAGCCCGGGCCGTTGCCGGCCGCCTGGCTGGACTGGCCGGTGGTGGGCTTGCTCGACGGGGGTTTCGGCTTGGTGGTGACGGTGATGTCGGTGCCGATGCCGTAGAGCGCCCGGAGCACCTTGGCCTGCGCGGCCTTCACTCCGGCCGAGGCGCTCATCACGGTGATGACCAGGCCGACACCGACGGCCAGGCCGAGGGCGATGAAGATCGCCTGTCGCATTCTGCGGCGCAGTTCGCGCCTGAGGTAGGTGAGAAAGAACATGGCCGCAGGTCTACGCGGCCGGCAGTTGCACGGGGGTTACACGGCGGCCGGCGGGTGGGTGTAACTGGCGTGCAACCGGGCGGCAGGCACAGTGGATCGTGACCGCGAAGGAGGCAGGGCGCCAATGGAACGCGACGACGGCGAGTGGATCCGGGACCAGGCGGCGAGCCGGGCCGGGCCGGATGACGAGTGGCCGGCCCATGACCGGCCGCCCGGTCCGCCGGGCCCCCAGCCTGAGACCGGGAAGCGCTGGGACCACGGGGGCGTGCCAGGGTTCTCGGTCTGGGTGGCGGCGGTCGCCGTGCTGGCCGCGGCCGCGGGGGTGGCCGCCGCGCTGCTGATCAGGGGCACGCCAGCGGCGAGCGCGGCCGGCCCGGCCACGCCGAGCACGCCGCCGCCGGGCGTCACGGCACCGGGCGGGAGCGGCTCGAGCCTGCCGCCCTTGCCCGGGCCGGCGGGCAATGGGAAGGTGCAGATCATCCTCACCGGCCGGGTGGTGGCGGTCAGCGCGACATCGATCACCATCGGGGGCCGCGGTCCCTCGGTGACGGCCGCTGTGACCAGCGCCACCAAGATCACGGGCGCGGTGCATGGCATCGCGGGTGTCAAGGCCGGCGACGAGGCCGCGGCCCAGGTCAGCGGCACCCCCGGTCACCTGACCGCCATCGCGATCCAGGACCCGGCTCGGTGACGCCTCAGGTATCGGTAGCATGGCCGCGACCTCGCGCTGAGGCGCGCCTGGATGTCGTGGATACCGGCGGTTCCGGCTCGTCAGCAACAACAGTCTCACTGGGCACTCCCTTCGTGGCCTTTGGCGGCGCGCCGGCGGGCGATGCGAGAGCACGGGGCCGGGGCCGGGCGCTCATCGAGGCTGAGGGCATTCTGCGGCTTTCCCTCAGCTTGCCTTCAGGGGGCGCCGTCATCGTGGAGCAAAACCGCGCAGTACGGGGGCCGATGCCCATGAGCATGGGGCCGCGGGTGTAACCGGCGTGCAACCGGGGACGCGGCATCATGAGGGCGGCGGCCGCAGGGGACCGGGGCGCGGGCGATCGAAGGTGCGGGCGTGCGGGTGCTGGTGATCGAGGACGACGGCGAGCTCGCCGAGGCGATCGGGGCCGGACTGCGGCAGGAGCGGATGGCCGTGGACGTCGCCTTCGACGGGGCGGCCGGGCTGGAGCGGGCGCTGGTGACCGACTACGACGTGATCGTGCTCGACCGGGATCTGCCCGGGCGGCACGGCGACGAGGTGTGCGCCGAGCTCGTCCGGGCCGGCGCCCGCAGCCGGGTGCTGATGCTGACCGCCGCCGCGACCATCGAGGACCGGGTCGACGGGCTCGGTCTCGGCGCCGACGACTACCTGCCCAAGCCGTTCGCGTTCGCCGAGCTCGTGGCCCGGCTCCGGGCGCTGCTGCGCCGGGCCCAGCCGCCGCTCGCGCCGGTGCTCGAACGCGGCGACCTGCGGCTCGACCCGGCCCGGCGCTGCGCCAGCCGGGCGGGGCAGGTGCTGGAGCTGGGGCCGAAGGAGTTCGGCGTGCTGGAGCTGCTGCTCGCCGCGCAAGGGCGGGTGGTGTCCGCCGAGGAACTGCTGGAGAGGGTGTGGGACGAGATGGCCGACCCGTTCACCACTGCCGTCAAGGTCACGATGAGCCGGCTGCGCCGCAAGCTCGGCGACCCGCCGGTCATCGAAACGCTGGCCCAGGCCGGTTACAGGATTCCGGCGTGAGTGCCGCCGCGGCGCGGCTCTTTGTGCCGCCGCCCCCGCCGGCGGCCAGGTTCTGGCTGCGGACGCCGCGGCGGACCGTGCGGCTGCGGCTCACCCTGCTCTATGTGGGGCTGTTCCTGGCGTCAGGTGCGGCCCTGCTGGTCATCACGTACATCCTGGTGGCCCAGCAGCTGCCGGGCACGGTGACGCTGCGCTCCAGCGGGGGCGGGACCGCAGGCACCGGCGGAGCCAGCAACCAGATCGTCACCGGGGGCACGCGGGGCACGGGCGCGGGTACCGCCTGCGTATCCCCATCCGACGGGGCGCCGACCGTGGCGCAGATGAACGCGTGCCAGCTGGCGGTCCAGCAGGAGGCGTCCAGGCTGCGCACCGACACCCTGGACCAGCTGCTCATCGAGTCCGGGGTGGCGCTCGGCATCATGGCGGTGGCCTCGGTGGGGCTGGGCTGGCTGATGGCTGGCCGGGTGCTCAGCCCGCTGCGCACGATCACCACCGCGGCGCGTCGCATCTCGGCGCGCAGCCTGCACCGGCGGATCGGGATGACCGGCCCGGACGACGAGCTCAAGGAGCTCGGCGACACCTTCGACCAGCTGCTCGGCCGGCTGGACGCCTCGTTCCGCGCGCAGCGGCAGTTCGTCGCGAACGCGTCGCACGAGCTGCGTACCCCGCTCGCGCGGCAGCGCACCCTGCTCGAGGTGGCGCTGCGCGACCGGCAGGCCACGAGCGCCTCCCTCCGCGCCGCGTGCGAGCGGGCGCTGGCAGCGGGCGAGCAGCAGGAAAGGCTGATTGCCGCGCTGCTCACGCTGGCCCGCGGGGAGCGCGGGCTGGACCGGTTCGAGCCCTTCGACCTGGGCGAGGTCGCGGCCGGGGCGGTCGCCGCGGTGCGCGACGACGCGGAAGACCGCGGGCTGGCCGTCGCGGCTGACCTGGTCCCGGCCCCGGCTCTCGGCGACCCGCGGCTGGCCGAGCGGCTGGCCGTGAACCTGGCCGACAACGCGGTCAGGTACAACGCGCCCGGCGGACGGGTGGAGATCACCGCGGGAAGCCGCCACGGGCGGGCGTTCCTGGCCGTGACCAACACCGGCCCGGTTATCCCGCCGGATCAGCTGGGGCGGCTGTTCCAGCCGTTCCAGCGGCTGGATCCGGGCCGGACCCGGCCGGGCCAGGCGCGGGAGGCGGGGCTCGGGCTGGGGCTGACCATCGTCAGCGCGGTCGCGGACGCGCACGGGGCCGAACTGCACGCGGTGACCCGGGCCGAGGGCGGGCTGGCCGTCGAGGTGATTTTCCCGCCCGCGCCGGCCGAGGCCGCCGATCGTGCCCGGGACCTGGCCGGTGCCCTGGCCTGATCCGCCGCGACGCGGGACTAGCCGGACGCTACCCGGTACCAGCGATCGGGCGCCGAGGGCCGATGGGAGCGGGCGCCAGGCGGTATGCAGGGCGGGGAAACAGCCGTTGGTGGCGATCCGATACAGCCAGGTCACAGTGACGAGCAGCCCTCAAACCGCTGAGGACCGCCAGCCGATAGGGGCCCGCACGATTCTGACCGGCTTCCCCGATCTCGCAAGGTAGGGACTCCGCGAGTACTGCCGCCATAGATCCACAGTCTTACTGGCCAACCCGCCCATCCATCGCAACGACGCGCAGCTTTCACCTGGACAACCGCAACATCGACCGCAGGAATGACGCGAACACGGCAGAGTTCACCCGAACAGGACAGGAAAGGACAACCCGCATCGTCCCGCCGAGGGCATGGACCCGGTCGGCAAGCCCGGTCAGGCCCGGCCCGTTGCCGTCGGCGCCCCCGATGCCGTCGTCGCGCACCGACAGGTCGAGGGCATGCCCGCGGTGCCCAACCGACATATTCACGACGGTGGCCTTCGCGTGCTTGGCCGCGTTCGCCAGCGCCTCGGAGATGATGTAGTACGCGCCGACCTCGACCCGGTCTGGCAGCCGGCCGTCCACGCTCGACTGCAATGTCACCGGGACGGGCGAGTTGCGAGCCAGGACCTCGACCGCAGGCCCGAGCCCGGCCTCGGACAAGATCGCCGGGTGGATCCCGCGGGAGATCTCCCGCACGGCCTCCAGCGCCTCCACCAGCCCGTCGGCGATGCGGGCCAGTTCGCCTTTCAGTTCCCGCTGATCGGCTGACACCAATGCCTCGGCCAGCCGGGCCCGCAGGCCGAGCGAGACCAGCCGCTGCTGCAGCCCGTCATGCAGGTCGCGTTCGATGCGCCGCCGGGCCTCGTCGGCCGCGGCGATGATCCGGGCACTAGCAGCGGCGAACTCGGTGTGGCTGCCAGCCGGCCCGGTTTTCGGGTCCGGGACGGAGCGGCCAGTGAACAGGTCCAGCCGCACGCCCAGGCAACGCAGTCCCGCCTTCTGGATGCGCTGCTGAGAACGGGTGCCGCCGAGAAACTCCATAGGGTCACCGTCCAGCAAGCCGCGGCATATCGGCGTTGACCCGGACGTGATACTCGGCCAGGTTGTGGTTCATGAATCGGCCATCTGCGGCAAGCCGCCCAGCAGCTTGCACCGGGTGATCGGTTGTGGTGCGCCTGCGGCGCGGACGCATGACGGTGATCCACAGGCGCGCAGGGCGGCCCAGGTAGTAGGCCGGGGCTGTGCCGGGGCGGGAGATTCCCGGCTCCGGCCCGGCGGGGAAATCCCGGACGGCGATCCCGCCCGCACCGTCACGGCCATCACGACTGCCCCGGACGCTGTCGCGCGCTGGGCGGGAAGTCACTGCGGCTTTGCCCGGATCGGGCTTGTCACGGTCGTCGATCTCGATCATCAAAACCTCCAGCGGGGCGATAGGGCAGGACATCACTCTCACATACTTGTTGGTCAACACGCAAGTTACCTTGGTATGCTCCTGCCATGACCACCGCACGCCGTACCCAGCAGCAGCGCCGGGACCAGACCGAGACCGCCCTGCTCAACGCCGCCGCCGAGCTGGCCGTCGAACACGGCGTCCGGTCGCTGACGCTGGCCCGGGTCGGGGAAAGGGCCGGTTACAGCCGCGGCATCGTCACGCACCACTTCGGCTCCAAGCAGGCACTGCTCGAGCGCCTCGCCCGGGCCACCCAAACCGGATTCGTGCCAGGACTCGCCGGCCTGCCGCCCGGCCTGGACCGCCTCCTGCGGCTGGTCGACGGCTACGTCAGCGCTCTGGCGGAACTGGGCGTCCTGAACCGGGCCTTCCTGCTGTTGTGGGCCGAGGCGGCCACGGCGTCAGAACTGGCCCCGATCTTCCGCGAGCGGGACGACGCATTTCGCGCCGACCTGCGCGACGACGTCCGAGCCGGGATCGCGGACGGCACCATCCGCCCCGACGCCGCACCCGGCGAGGTCGCAGTCGAGATCGTCGGGCAACTCCGCGGGATCGGGCTGCAGCGGCTGCTCGACCCGCCAGCCGTCAATATCGAACGGCTGCATCACACCGTCACCGAGCACTGGCGTCGCGCGCTGAGCGCTCGCCAGACCTGACACCCGGGCACTGCGCCAAGCGAACCGACAGCACCGGGAGCCAGCCCCGCGGAGCCAGCCCACGGAGCCTGCGGAGGCAGATGACCAACTCTCCCTGCCGCGCCGCGATACCCGGTCGCAAACCAGGGATGATCCGCCGACGCCCTTAATAGATAATCCGTACGCCACGGCCCAGGCAATCGGCGCAGCTATCAAGTCGCCAGACTCGGCGATCTATCGGCCTGTCTGCGCATTTTACGGATCACGCCGCGTAATTCGTATCGGCCCTCGGCGGATACAGATGTGCCGGCCTGGTGCGGTCTTTGCCAGCAGCGGCAGGCTGTTCCGCGGGCCGTCAGGGCTCCAGGGGTAGTTCCTGATCGTGCCGGTGCTGGTGGCGGTAGAAGACCGAGGCGAGCTGGTCCGTGGTCTGGCGGGCCTGCGCCGCCGTCCGGGGGTCGGTCCAGTCCCGGTGCCAGGCGCCGTCGTGCCCGGCCGCGATGAGCAGCGCGGCCAGGGCGGCGCCGGCCAGTTCCGGGTCGCTGCCCGGGATCACCAGTGCGGTCACGCCGTAGTCGTGCCTGGTGATCTCCCGCGCGACGGCCCCGCCGGCCGGCAGGCCTGCCGCCACAACCGCGGCCGCGGCGACGACCTCGGCCGCGCCGAGCGTGAAGTTCAGGTTCTCCGGGTGCTCCCGGGCCTCGCGGAAGATCCGGTCCAGGACATGGCGGCGCGCGGCGGTGTCCTGTCCGGACAGCGCCTCGAGCAGGTCGAGGGCGTCGTCGTTATCGAAGGCGCCAGGTCCCCACGTTCCCACCCGGGAACCGTACCCGTCGCCTCTCGCGATGTCCCGTCGCCGTGCCGCCGGGCGACCCTGACATCACGGGTCAGCGATAGCCAGGCCGCCCAGCGAGCCTGGCTGTCCTGCATCACAGACACCCGGCTGCCCGTACTGTCCATCTCCTGCCCTTGGTATCACTCTGAGCGATAAGGGAAGCCAGGGAGAACGCGCGCAGTCCCGCCGCTATGCGCGGCAACTGGTGGATGACAAAGCCGCCGGAAGTCCGCGCAGAGCTGGCCAATCTGGGCGTTCTCACAGCTGACTGCGAACGACCGGTCGTGGCTGTGAGGGTGAACTCGCGCCGGGCGCTATTGTCGATCTTGCCGCTTTCGGTCATGGAGATAAAGCGCGGCGTCCGCGAGCGCCAAGGCGACTTCGAAGTGAACGGCGGACGGCAGCCCGCGCTGTTCACTCACTGTGCGCCAGGCGCCGACCAGAGCCGGGTAGAAGAAAATATCCTGGCGCCCGGCAGGCACCGTGAGTGGCCCTAACGTCCGGACCGTCCAGGATGTCTCATGAGCCGCACGGTCACGCGAGTATCGCGGGCTGGCGGGCTGCCAGGTGCCGGGTACGCGATGGACCCTGGCCAGCCGCTCGCTGTTCGGCCGGCGGTGGGGCCGGGTTCGAGGGTACGGGTTCACCGGCGCATTCAGCGGCCACGGCGCGGCCGGGTTCCTCCTCGTCTTCGTCACTCAGCCTGGTGCGACGCGGAAGATCGGCCAGCCGATCTCGGTGCGCCATGAGTCCGGGTCGGGGTCGTCGCGCGGCCCCGTCAGGTACGTCTCGTGCACCGGGCCGTCGATGGCGAGGGCGTGGCCGGTGATGTAGGCACCGAGCCGTCCGTACGTGACGTCGATGTCGTCATGCGATCCGGGATGCACGGTGACGGCGAGCTCGACGGCCGGCAGGATGACCGGGCGCACCCGGCCGACGGCGGGCGGTTCCGCGGCCGGACGGTAGACCAGCACGTCCCCGTAGCCCGCGGTGAACAGTTCGTTGGCGTACCTGCCGCCCGGGGGTCCGGTCACCTGCCGTCCGGCGAGCGCGGTGTCGAGTTCGGCCATGGCCGCGTCGTACCAGCCCAGAACCCGGGCCTGGTCGACGGCCTCCCCGATGGCGGCTACCGTCATCGGCGGCACCGACCGCAGTTCGACGTCGAACCGCCCGGCTTCCGGCTGCAGCAGCCGCCGGAGCGACGTCACGGCCATCCTGGTCCGGTCAAGCTCGGACTCGAGCCGGCTTAGATGCGCGGCAACCAGGGACGCGCGGGCGTCCGGGTCCGGTGTGGCCAGCACCTCGCGGACCTCGCGCAAGGGCATATCCAGCTCGCGCAGCCGGTGGATGACCTGCGCGGCGGGAATCTGCTCGCTGGTGTAGTAGCGGTATCCGCTGTCCGGGTCGACGATGGCCGGCTCGAGCAGGCCCCGCTCGTGGTATCGGCGCAGCGTGCGGACGCTCAGGTGAGTGACCTGCGCGAACTCGCCGACGGTGAGGCCGGGTCGCATGACAGCACTGTGCACCCTCTCCCCGGGGGAAGGTCAACCGGCCCGGCCGGACTTGACCCTCTCCCAGGGAGAGGCCGCACGGTGGCCTCATGACGGACAACACCCAGATGATCGACCTGACCGAGCTTCCGCGACCGATCGCGGATTACCTGACGGCACACCGCGCCCGCGACGCGGGCACGGCCATCACCTACTTCACGAGCGACGCGGCGGTCACCGACGACGGGAAGACCCACCACGGAACCGCCGGCATCCGCACCTGGCTGGACCGGTCGGCCGGCGAATACACGTACACCATCGAACTCACCGCCGCCGAGAAGATCGATGACGAGCACTACACCGCCACCTGCCACCTCGAAGGCGACTTCCCCGGCGGCGTCGCCGACCTGCACTTCCGGTTCACCCTCCGCGACGGGCGCATCACCCGCCTGGTCATCGAGCCTTAGCCACATGTCACCACAGCTCGGCACCTTCGGGGCATGGTTCAACCCGTCCTACGACGACGACACCCGCGTGCGCTTCGTGGCCGAGGCGGAGGCGCTCGGCTTCGGTACTGCGTGGCTGGGCCTGGGGCGGCGGATGCTACCCGATCTCACGCTCGTCGAGCGCGCCCTCGACGCCACCACCACGATCGTCGTGGCCACCGCGATCGTGAACATGTGGACCAACGACGCGGCGCCGGTCGCGGAGTCGTACGAGCGGATCGACGCCAGGCACCCCGGCCGGTTCCTGCTCGGCGTCGGCATCGGCCATCCGGAATCAATCAGCCAGTACCACTCACCGTACGACACGATGGTGTCCTACCTGGACGAGCTCGACGCCGCCGTCCCCGCCGGCAGGCGAGTCCTCGCCGCGCTGGGTGACCGGGCCCTGCGCCTGGCCAGGGACCGCGCGGCGGGTACCCACCCCTATCTCGTCGTCCCCTACCACACCCGTCACGCCCGCGACGTCCTCGGCCCCGGCGCCCTGCTCGCGCCCGAGCACAAGGTCATCGTCAGCACCGACGCCAGCTACGCCCGCGCCATCGGCCGCGACTTCGTCGCCAGCCCGTACCTTGGCCTGCGCAACTACGTCAGCAACCTGCTCCGCCACGGCTTCAGCCCCGCCGACATCACCGACCGCGGCAGCGACAGGCTCATCGACGCCCTCGTCCTCCACGGCACCCCGCAGACCATCGCCACCGGCCTCACCGCGCACCTCGAAGCCGGCGCCGACCACGTCGCCGTACAGGTGCTGGCGGGCCCGGGCCACGACCCGATGCCGGGCTATCGTCAACTGGCCAGGGCCTTCTCCGGAACCTCTGTGGGTGCCCGTAATCCGGTCAACGGCGTACGACCCCCATAACACCCGGACGGCGGTACTCAGCGGAACAGCGGTGATGAAGCGACGAGTTCGGACAGTCCCATGCCCTCGTCTGCGAAGAGGGCCGTTCGCTCACTCACTGGGCCGCGACAAGCAGAACTGGCTCATCTGCGTGCGGCCGCCCCCCGGTCGCCACCGCTCTCAGCCGCTCCGAGTCGGCGATCGGGTCACGTGGGCTTTTCGGCGACTGACACGCTCCGTTGTGGACCCTGGGCTGCAGCCACCGCACGCGTAGCCCTGTGTGCCGCATGCTGCGCCGCGGGTCCGCAGGGGCAAGTCAGGCCCGAGCCGGGAATGGCGGCCGGGACTGCATGAGACTGAAATCGTCCGGGCGTGCGTAAGCTCGGCCCGTGCGGGTTGGTCATGGGGGTTGCCGGCGTGCCCGGCTGGCCGCGGCGGGCCTCTGCTAGCGGGCCGGACGTCCTATCCGGCGAGGAACCGTGTCACGTCGGCGGCGTCGGCGTTCAGGGCTGCCCGGATCTGGGTGTCCAGCGGGGCGAACGGTGCGAGTACGACCTGGCCGCGCGCGATGGTCCAGGTCGCCACGGCGCGGCCGCCGGCCAGCGCGAACGGCCGGAACAGCCC
>DAIOWL010000143.1:0-10886 GCA_036758545.1 Streptosporangiaceae bacterium
GAGGTCGTCGGCGAGGCCGGCGACGGCACCGAGGCGGTCGCGCTAGCCAGGAAGGAACGGCCCGACGTCATCTTGATGGACATCCGGATGCCGCATCTGGACGGGCTGGAAGCGACCCGGGTAATCTGCGGGACCGAGGAGACCGAGGATGTCAGGGTGCTCATCCTGACCACCTTCGACCTGGACGAATACGTCTACGCCGCGCTGCGGGCGGGCGCCAGCGGGTTCCTGCTCAAGGACACCCCGCCCAGCGACCTGCTGGCCGGGATCCGGGTCGTGGCGGCGGGCGACGCGCTGCTCGCCCCGAGCGTGACCCGCCAGCTCATCAGCGAGTTCGTCCGCCGCCCGGACAGCGACCGGCCGGCGCCGGCCACGCTGGACGTGCTGACCGCCCGCGAGCGCGAGGTGCTCACGCTGGTCGCCCGGGGCTGGTCCAACGCCGAGATCGCCGAGCGCCTCTACCTCAGCCCGGCCACCGCGAAAACGCACGTGGGCCGGCTGCTGACCAAGCTGCAGGCGCGTGACCGTACCCAGCTGGTGGTCATTGCCTACGAGACCGGGCTGGTCACGCCGAGCGGGTCCTGAGGTAACCAGGCACCCGGGGCTTGAACGGCTGAACCTCGGGTAGGCGGGCCGGGTGAACAAGCCCCACCAGGCTCCGGAGTCGGCTGAGATCCGGGCGCAGGAGAAAGTCCGGACCCAGGACGAGGAGGCCAGGGACCGGCGCGACCTAGGCGACGCCCGGATTCAGGAGGCGCTGGACACGGCGGCCGAGGTCGCGGAGAAGACCGGCGGCCTGGGTGAGCCCGGACGTCCGGTCAACAAGCGTTCTCCGTTCATGATCGGGCTGCACGCCGCCTTCGGGGTCGCGGTCGCCTACGGCCTGATCCAGCTGTTCATCCACGCCCGGTCCGTGCTCATCCTCATCGGCCTGGCGTTCTTCATCGCGGCCGGTCTCGATCCGATCGTGGGCTGGCTGGTCCGCCACGGCGTGCCCCGGTGGGCGGCCGTCGTGGTCGTCATCGTGGGCGGCGTCGGCATCGTGGCAGGCTTCCTGGCCGCGGCCATCCCGCCGATGGCCAGCGAGGCCACCGCGCTCGCCCACCAGGTCCCGCACTACCTGCACGATCTGCAGGACCGCAACTCGCAGCTGGGCAAGTTCAACGTCAAGTACCACGTCCAGGACCGGCTGACCAAGCTGCTCACCAGCGGCAGCGGCAGCCTGGTGGGCGGGGTCATCGGCGCCGGGGCCCTGGTGATCGGGACCGTGTCCGAGATCCTCGCCATCGCCGTGCTCAGCATCTACTTCCTGGCCGGCCTGCCGCAGATCAAGCTGTTCACCTACCGGCTGATCCCGCATTCCCGGCGGCCGCGGGCCATCCTCATCGGCGACGAGATCTTCGCCAAGGTGGGCGGCTACATGCTGGGGAGCTTCATCACCGCGGTGATCGCCGGGCTGGGCACCTACCTGTGGCTGCTGGCGTGGGGTGTCCCCTACCCGCTGCTGCTGGGCACGTTCGTGGCCTTCCTCGACCTGATCCCCGTGATCGGCTCGACCGTGGGCGGGATCGTGGTGAGCCTGGTCGCGCTGACCGTGTCGCTGCCGGTCGCGCTGGGCACCCTGGGCTTTTACGTCTTCTACCGGCTCGCCGAGGACTACCTGATCGTGCCGCGAATTCAGGGCCGCACGGTGGAACTGCCCGCCCTGGCCAGCCTGGTCGCGGTGCTGATCGGCGGGGTCCTGCTCGGCATCGTCGGGGTGCTGGTGGCGATCCCGGTCGCGGCGGCCATCCGGCTGCTGCTGCAGGAGGTCGCGTTCCCCCGGCTCGACAAGAGCTGATCCTGCTGCATAACCCGGTATTTCTGATCTGGCAACTCAGGATTAGGCTGAGGCGGGAATGGATACGATCCCGCCGATACCTGACCATTCCTCTGGGGAGGAAATGTGAGTAGCACCGAAAGCTACGTTGCCAACGCCGAACAGTACGCCGCCAGCTTCGATAAGGGGCACCTTCCGTTGCCACCAGCCAAGCAGACCGCCGTGGTCGCCTGCATGGACGCCCGGCTCAACCCCTACGGCGTGCTCGGGCTCTCCGAAGGCGACTCGCACGTGATCCGCAACGCGGGCGGCGTGGTGACCGACGACGTCATCAGATCCCTCACCATCTCCCAGCGACTGCTCGGCACGAACGAGATCATCCTCATCCACCACACCGGCTGCGGCATGCTGACCTTCCACGACGACGACGTCAAGGCCCAGATCGAGGCCGACACCGGCATCAGGCCCTCGTTCGCGCTGGAGGCCTTCGGCGACCTGGACAGCGACGTGCGCCAGTCCATCGCCCGGATCAAGGCCAGTCCGTTCATCCCGAACAAGGACTCCATCCGCGGCTTCGTCTACGAGGTCGAGACCGGCCGGCTCCGGGAGGTCAAGGAGTGAGCTTGGTATCGTGACTGGGTGACGGTCGCAACGGAAACGGACGAACCGGGAGCGGATGCCACCGCCCGGTCGGCCCGGCTGCGGCACCTGATCTTCACGGTCTACGGGCTCTACGCCCGGCACGACGGCGGCTGGCTGTCGGTCGCGACCCTGATCCGGCTGCTCGCCGATCTGGGGATAGACGAGCCAGCCGTCCGTTCGGCCATATCCCGGCTGAAACGGCGCGGCATCTTGCAGTCGCGGCGCCACGACGGCGCGGCCGGCTACCAGCTGTCCGCCGAGGCGCTGGCCATCCTGCGCGAGGGTGACGCGCGGATCTTCCGGCGGGGCCGGGCCACCCCCGCCGACGGGTGGGTGCTCGCGGTCTTCTCGGTGCCCGAGTCCGAGCGGCACCGGCGGCACGTGCTGCGGTCCGAGCTGACCAGGCTGGGCTTCGGCATGGTCGCGCCCGGGGTGTGGATCGTGCCCGCCCACCCGCAGGACACGACGGCCGAGACGCTGCGGCGGCTCGAACTCGACGCGTACGCCGACCTGTTCCGCGCCGACCACCTGGCCTTCGGCGACCCGGCCGCGAAGGTCCGCCAGTGGTGGGACCTGGACGAGCTGGAGCGGCACTACGAGTCGTTCATCCGGGCGCACGAGCCGGCCCTGCGGGCCCTCGGCTCGGGGCCTGCAGGCGGGCCGGAGGCCTTCGCCGGGTACGTCCGGGTGCTCACCGACTGGCGGCGGCTCCCCTACCTGGACCCGGGGCTGCCGGCCGAGCTGCTGCCGGACGGGTGGGTCGGCATCAGGGCCGCCGAGCTGTTCTTCGCCCTGCGGGCGCGGCTCGAGGAGCCCGCCCGGGCCTACGTGACGTCCGTCAGCCGCTAACCATGGCGATGCCCTGGATCTCGACCAGCAGCTCGGGCAGCCACAGCCGGGTCACGCCCACCGCCGCCATGGCCGGGTACTCCGTTCCGGCCAGCCGGCGCCAGACCGCGCCGATTTCCCTGGCGTGCGCCTGGTAGTCCGGCACGTCGGTCAGGTAGATGGTCAGGCTGACCAGGTCGGACGGCAGGCCGCCCGCCGCGCCCAGCGCGGTCAGCAGGTTGGTCATGGCCCGCTCGAACTGCGGCACGACGCCGCCGTCGGCGACGTTCCCGTCCCGGTCCACGCCGGTCTGGCCGGCCAGGAACACCATCCGGCCGGCGGCCGCTCCCCCGGTGACGGAGACGGCGTGCGAGAAGCCGGAGGGCCGGGCGAGTTCGGCGGGGTTGATGCGCTCCGCGGTCATGACGGCAGTCTACCGGTATTGCGACTTATTGACGATCGTAGCGATTCCGGCATACGATCGGGTCATGCGCATCGCGGTCCTGGGCGGCGGTCCGGGCGGCCTGTACTTCGCCGCCCTGGCCAAACAACTGGACGCCGGGCACGAGATCACGATCTGGGAGCGCAACGCCGCGGACGACACGTTCGGCTTCGGGGTGGTGTTCTCGGACGAGACCCTCGGCGGCATCGAGCACGCCGACCGGGAGATCTTCTCGGCCATGCGGCGCGAGTTCGCCCGCTGGGACGACATCGACGTGCACTTCCGCGGAACCACGTTCACCTCGGGCGGGCACGGCTTCGCCGCGATGAGCCGCAAGCGGCTGCTGGCCATCTTGCAGGCCCGCTGCGCGGAGCTCGGGGTGCGCATCCTGTTCCGCACCGAGGCTCCGGACGTGACGGCGCTGAGCGCGGAGTATGACCTGGTGATCGCGTCGGACGGGATGAACTCGGCGACCCGGAGCCGGTTCGCTTCGACGTTCCGGCCCGACCTGGAGCAGCGCCGGTGCAGGTACATCTGGCTCGGCACCGACCTGGTCTTCGACGCGTTCAAGTTCTACATCCTGGACACCCCGGCCGGGATCATGCAGGTGCACGGCTACCCGTACAGCGAGCAGGCCAGCACCTTCATCCTGGAGATGCACGAGGACGTGTGGCGGCGGGCCGGGTTCGGGCCGCCGGCCGAGCGCGCGGCCGGGCTGCCGCCCGGGCAGAGCGACGAGGCGTCGATCGAGATGATCCGCGGCCTGTGCGCCGACGTGCTCGGCGGGCACCAGCTGTTCGCGAACAACTCGCGGTGGGTGAGCTTCAGCACCGTACGGTGCGATAGGTGGCGGCACCAGAACGTGGTGCTGCTCGGCGACGCGGCGCACACCGCGCACTTCTCCATCGGCTCGGGCACCAAGCTGGCCATGGAGGACGCGCTGGCGCTGGCCGCCTGCCTGCACGAGCAGGGTTCTGTCGAGGCGGCCCTGACGGCCTACGAGGCGGAGCGGCGGCCGGTGGTCGCCTCGACCCAGCGGGCCGCGCAGGCCAGCCTGGAGTGGTTCGAGAACATCGGCCAGTACGCCGACCAGGACCCGCACCAGTTCGCGTTCAACATCGTGACCCGCAGCCGCCGGGTCACCTACGACAACCTGCGGCTGCGCGACCCGGAGTTCGTGGCGGACATGGACGGGTGGTTCGCTTCGGCTTCCGGCTCACCAGAGGTGCGGCCGCCGATGTTCCAGCCGTTCCGGCTGGGCGGCCTCGAGCTGGCCAACCGGGTGATCGTCTCGCCGATGGACATGTACTCGGCGCGCGACGGGGTGCCCGGCGACTTCCACCTGGTGCACCTGGGCAGCAAGGCGCTCGGCGGGGCCGGCCTGGTGATGACCGAGATGGTCTGCGTCTCCCCGTCCGGGCGGATCACGCCGGGCTGCACCGGGATGTACAACGCGGAACAGGAGGAGTCCTGGCGCCGGATCACGGACTTCGTCCACGACCGCAGCGGGGCGAAGATCGGCATCCAGCTCGGCCACTCCGGGCGCAAGGGCTCGACCAGGCTGATGTGGGAGGGGATGGACGACCCGCTGCCCGAGGGGAACTGGGAGGTCTGCGGCCCGTCCCCGCTGCCCTACAAGGCGGACGGCCAGGTGCCGCGCTCGCTGGACGAAGCGGAGCTGGGTGCGATCCGGGATCAGTTCGTGGCGGCGGCCCAGGCGGCGGCGCGGGCCGGCTTCGACCTGCTCGAGCTGCACTGCGCGCACGGCTACCTGCTGTCCTCCTTCCTGTCCCCGCTGACCAACCAGCGCACCGACCAGTACGGCGGGTCGCTGGCCGGCCGGCTCCGCTACCCCCTTTCGGTCTTCGACGCGATCCGGGCCGTCTGGCCGCAGGACCGGCCGATGACCGTGCGGATCTCGGCCACTGACTGGTGCGAGGGCGGCGTGGGGGTAGAGGAGGCCGTCGAGATCGCGCGGGCGTTCGCCGAGCACGGCGCGGCCGGCATCGACGTGTCCACCGGGCAGGTGGTCAGCGAGGAGCAGCCGGCCTTCGGCCGCAGCTACCAGACGCCGTTCGCGGACCGGATCCGCAACGAGATCGGCCGCAAGTACGGCATCGCGGTGATCGCGGTCGGCGCGATCTCCTCCTACGACGACGTGAACTCGCTGCTCCTGGCGGGGCGGGCCGACCTGTGCGCGCTCGGCCGCTCCCACCTGTACGACCCGCAGTGGACCCTGCACGCCGCCGCCGAGCAGGGGTACGCCGGCCCCGGCGCGACCTGGCCGATGCCGTTCGCCGCGGGCAGCCGCAGGCCGCAGGGCGGACGCACGGACGGGCCGCGACCGCGGCTGGAGCTGATCAGGGCCGGGGTGCCGGGAACGGCGCACGCCCGGTGGCGCCCGTCTGGGGGTGGCCGGTGACCGCGTTCGCGCTGACGTCCGAGCAGCAGGATCTGGCCGAACGGGTGCGGGATCTCGCCTCCGGCCAGCTGCGCGCGGTGGCCGAGGCGGGGACGCCGGGCCACGTGAACCGCGAGCTGATCAAGGCTATGGGCGACCTCGGGCTGCTCGCTCGGCTTTTTCCCGGTGTTGCCGCGGGCGGCCTGTCGCGTGAGGCCGCCGCCATGGATTTGTGCCTGCTACGGGAGGCGCTGGCCACGCAGAGCACCGAGGCGGAGACCGCGCTGGCCCTGCAGGGCCTCGGCTCCTACCCCGTCCTGCAGTCCGGGAGGGAGGAGGTCGTCCGGCGCTGGCTGCCCGCGGTGGCCGCCGGGGACGCGGTGGCGGCGTTCGCGCTGACCGAGCCCGAGGCCGGGTCCGACGCCGCCGCGCTGACGCTGCGGGCCGAACCCGACGGCCCCGGGTGGCGGCTGACCGGCGAGAAGATCTGGATCTCCAACGCGCCTGAGGCCGACTTCTACACCGTCTTCGCCCGGACCACACAAGGCGCCGGCGCACGCGGGGTGAGCGCGTTCGTGGTGCCCGCCGACCGGCCCGGCCTGAGCGGCGAGCACCTCGACATGATCAGCCCGCACCCGATCGGCCGGCTGGTCTTCGACGGGGTGCCGGTGCAGTCGGCCGAGCTCCTCGGCGAGACCGATCGCGGCTTCCGGGTGGCGATGCGCACGCTGGACCTGTTCCGGCCCAGCGTGGGCGCGTTCGCGGTGGGCATGGCCCAGGCCGCGATCGACGCCACCGTGGCGCACGCGGGGTCGCGGACGGCGTTCGGCGGGCCGCTCAAGGACCAGCAGGCCGTCTCGCACCTGCTGGCGGAGATGGCCACGCGCACCGAGGCGGCCCGGCTGCTGGTCTACGCGGCCGCCACGGCCTACGACGCCGCTGGCGATGACAGGAAGGGGCTCGCGGCCAAGTCGGCCATGGCCAAGCTGTTCGCCACCGAGACGGCCCAGTTCGTGGTGGACGCGGCGGTGCAGCTGCACGGCGCCCGGGCGCTGCGCCGGGGGCACCTGCTCGAGCACCTGTACCGCGAGGTGCGCGCGCCGCGCATCTACGAGGGCGCCTCCGAGGTCCAGCGGACGATCATCGCCCGCGAGCTGTACCGCTGAGCGGGTCCCGTGTGGCCAATCCCGTGTGGCCAATCCCGTGTGACCAGTCTCCGTGTGACCAGTCTCAGTGTGGGACGGGGCTGGACCGTCGCGGCCGTCCCCGGTGAGACTGAGATCACCACGACGACGTCCGGAGGTAACCGGGATGGCACGGCGAGACATCGAATTCGACGCTGAGGGCGTCACCCTGCGCGGCTGGTTCTATCCAGCGGAGGGGGCGAGCGGCGCGGGACCAGCCGTGGTCATGGCGCACGGCTTCTCCGCGGTCAAGGAGATGTACCTGGACCGCTTCGCCGAGGTGTTCGCCGCGTCCGGGCTCAACGTCCTGGTCTTCGACAACCGCTGCTTCGGCGCCAGCGACGGGGAGCCGCGCCAGGAGATCGACCCGTGGGCGCAGGTCCGCGACTACCGGGACGCCATCACCTACCTGCACACGCTGCCCGAGGTGGATCCGGCCAGGATCGGGATCTGGGGCAGCAGCTACTCCGGCGGTCACGTCCTGGTGGTGGCCGCGATCGACCGGCGGGTCAAGGCCGTGGTGAGCC
Source organism: Streptosporangiaceae bacterium (assembly GCA_036758545.1). Classification (GTDB taxonomy): domain Bacteria; phylum Actinomycetota; class Actinomycetes; order Streptosporangiales; family Streptosporangiaceae; genus Palsa-504. The sequence goes on from DAIOWL010000143.1 coordinate 7,844, forward strand.
AGGTGCCGCTGATCAGCGGCCACGCCAACCTGCGCGCGCTAGTCCGGGCGGACTTCATCGCCGGCTTCCGCGAGCTGTTCGACGCGGACCGGCTGGCCCGCTTCCAGGGCAAGGCACCCGGCATGGTGCCGGTGGTCGACAAGGACCCGCTGGCGGCCTCGGCGCTGCCGACGCCGGACTCGTGGGAGTGGTTCTCCCAGACCGGGGAAACCCGGGCGCCGTCCTGGCGGAACGAGGTGACGCTGCGCAGCGTGGAGATGTTCACCGAGTACGAGCCGGGCGGCTACCTGCCCTGGATCAGCCCCACGCCGCTGCTGCTCATGGTCGCCGTCGGCGATCACCTGGTGCCGTCCGAGCTCGCCATCGCGGCGTTCGACACGGCGCACCAGCCCAAGGAGCTCGTCATCATGCCGGGCGGCCACTTCGACGCCTACACCGTGGGCTTCGAGGCCTCCAGCGGCCCGGCCCGCGACTGGTTCCTCCGCCACCTGGGCGGCTAGTCCCAGCCGACGCTCCTGTCACAGCGGCACCGGCATCCCGCGCGGCCTGACCACGGCGATGTGACACTGCCGTGGTCAGGTGCACCACGATGTGACATCGCCGTGGTTAGTAGCGGACCGGGGTGGAGTAGCGCGGGTCCTGGTGGCTGGCCCAGTACAGGTCGCGCAGCTTGCGGGTGAGCGGCCCGGGCGTGCCCGCCCCGACGGGCACGCCGTCGACGACGGTGACCGGCATGATGCCGCCGGCCGTGGAGGTCACCAGCACCTCGTCGGCGGCGAGCAGGTCAGCGGCGGTCAGCACGCCCTCATCCACCTGCTGGCCCGCCTCGCGGGCGAGCTCGATCATCGAGCGCCGGGTGATGCCCGCGAGCGTCCCGCGGCCGGGCGTCAGCCAGCGCCCGCCGGAGTGGGCGAACACGTTGTACCCCGGTCCCTCGGAGACCGCGCCGGACAGGTCGCGCAGCACCACCAGGTCGGCGTCGTGGTCATAGGCGTCGAGCAGGGCCAGGTCGAGGTCCAGCCAGTGGTAGTTCTTGACCGTCGGGTCGACGCTTTGCGGCGGGATGCGGGTGACGTCGCTGATCCACAGCCTGGCGCCCGTCTGCTGCTGCTCGGGACGGCTGATCCAGATGAACGGCACGGCGTAGCAGTAGAACATGCTCCGCGCGGTGCGCAGGTCACGGCTGCCCGGAGGCATCCGGCCGCGCGTGCAGGTCATGGACACGTACGCCGCCTGCAGCCCCGCGTGGCGGACGCAGCCGTGCAGGATGTCCTCGATGGCGGCGCGGTCGTGACCGGGATCGAGCCGCAGCCGGGTCATGCTGGCGGCGAAGCGGTCCAGGTGGGCGTCGAGCCGGTAGAACCGGCCCTCCCAGACGTGCACCACGTCGTAGGTGCAGTCGGACCGGGTCACGCCCAGGTCCAGTACGGAGATCGTGGCGTCCTCGATGGGGCAGTACCGCCCGTCGATCCAGGCCGCGCCGCCCGGCCACGGCGCGTCGTGCCCGGCGCCGCTCACTCGTCGTCCCGGTGCTCGCGGGCCAGCATCCTGGTGTAGCGGCGCAGGGCGGTGCGCATCTGCTCGCCGCGGTCGGCGGCCGGATCGGCGCCGAACACGAACGGGAGGAAGCCGCCCGTCTCCTCCAGCCCAGCCCGGATCGGGGCGACGTCACCCGGCGGGTACAGCCGGGCCGGATCTCCGACGGCCACCCAGCCGATCGGGATCCTGGTCTCCGGCGGCACCACGCAGCCGATGTGGACCGCGCCGCCCAGCGCGACGCTGCTGGCCCGGCCCATCCGCGCGCCGTTGAAGACCATGGCGCCGGTGGCGATGAACACCTCGTCGTCCACCTGGCAGCCGGTCAGGTAGGAGTTCGGCCCGGCCAGGACGTGATTCCCGACCACCAGCCGGTGGCGGGGGGTGCCACGCAGCACGGCATGCTCCATGATCACGCTGTTGGCGCCGACCTCCACCGGGCCGCCGTCCGCGGTCAGCACGGCGCCGTGCAGCACGCAGCTGCCTTCGCCGACGCTGACCTGGCCGGACAGAACGGCGGTGGGGGCCACGTAGGCGTCCGGGTGGACCGATGGTGTCATCTCGCGGTGCTTGATCTCCATCGGCCTACTATGCCCGATCGACCCCTAAGACCTTTCGGGCCTTCCAGACCTCCTCGCATGGCCACTGCCGCGCCCAGTCGATGGTGGCGAGCGGGTGTGATGCGACGGCCCCGGGTTCGGGCCGCAGCTCAAGGAGGTCCTCGACCTCCAGGCCGCAGCGGCGGAGCAGCCGGATCATGTCGCCGTGGCCGAGGTGGAACTCGACCGAGTTGTCGTCGGGCCATTCGAACCGGTGCATGCCGAAATACGGGCGGAGCAGCCGGTCCGTGGCGGTCAGGCCGTCCTCGTCGGGGATCGTGAGCATGAGCAGCACGGAGTTGGCCAGGAAGATCAGCTGACCACCCGGACGCAGCAGCCGGGCCGCCTCGGGGATCCAGGCGTACGGATCGCACCAGATGCTGGCGCCGTACTCGCTGATGGCCAGGTCGAAGCGGCCGTCGGCGAACGGCGCCCGCTCGGCGTCGGCGTGCAGGAGCGGGAACCGGAGCCCGAACCGTTCCTGCAGCTCGCGGGCTGTCGTCAGCTGCTCAGGCGAGTTGTCCAGGCCCACCGGCCGGGCGCCGCGGCGCGCCAGCCAGGCCGAGACGTAGCCGGTGCCGCAGCCAAGCTCGATCGTGTCGGCGCCGTCCAGGCCGGACGGCAGCACGCCGGCCTGCGCCTCGGGAATCCCCCAGATACCCCAGGTAGGCTCCGCCGCGGACCAGCTCCGCAAGCCGGCGCCGGTGTAGTCGGGTGCCCACTGGTCCCACACGGCGCGGTTGCGGAGCACATGATCAGCGGTCCCGGTCACATCGGCCAGCATCGACCAGGGGCGGCCGGTCGTCAACCGGATTTCCCGCCGCCTGCTGCCGGTGAGCTGCGGGCTAGGCGAACTGGGTGAGCGACAGGACGTTCCCGTCCGGATCGGCGAACCATGCCACCTTGTC
>DAIOWL010000144.1:0-2782 GCA_036758545.1 Streptosporangiaceae bacterium
CCGGACCGCGTGGGCGGCGCCGAGCAAGGTCGCCACGGCCGTCGCGCACTCCCCCGAGTGCTGGGCGAACACGGCGATCGCATCGATCACGTCGGCGATCGGCGGGAGCTCCACCCAGCTGATGGCGGTCTGGAGCGCTGCCGCCAGCAGGGTCCGGCAGCGGGGCTCGTCCCCGTCCGCCAGCACGATCAGCGCCAGCCTGGCCTGGATGATCGCCTGCATCCCGAGCCACCAGGACGACTGCACGCGCCGAGCTGCTTACCGAGGGAACTCGCCTCCTCAAGCGCCGCGACCGCGGCCGCGTGGTCGCCGCGCAGCCTGGCGAACTCGGCCAGCTGTATGAGCACGGCGGCCGTTCCCCACGCCTCGCCCAGGGCCCGGAATGCGGCCAGCGCATCCTGGCAGTCCGACTCGGCCCAGTCCAGCCTGCCCAGCATGCTGCCGAACGTCGCCCGCAGCAGCGGGACCGCCGCCCGGACCCACGGATCCTCCGAGGTCATGTAGCGATCGAAGATCGCGAAGGCACGGCTGGGCTCTCCGTCGGTCAAGGCCAGCATCGGCTCGCCCATCGCGGCGACCGGATGTCAGCTCACGCAGCCAGCGGCCCTGCCCGGCCGTACGGAGCCCCGGATCCGCGGTCTCGGCCAGGTCCAGGCAGTACGCAGCGAACGCGTCCCGCACCGCGACTTCCTCGTCCGCATCCGCCAGCCGCTCCAGGCCGTACGCGCGCACGGTCTCCAGCATCCGGTACCGCGGGGAGAGACCATCGTGGCCTTCGGCCACGCCCAGGATCGACTTATCGACCAGGCCGGACAGCGCGGGCAGCACCGCCGTCCGGGGCAGCAGCTCGTCGGCGCAGACGTACTCGGCGGCGGCCAGGGTGGCCCCGCCGGGGAAAACGGCCAGCCTGCGCGCCAGCACCTGCTCGGGCGCCGACAGCAGCTCCCAGCTCCAGTCGACGACCGCCCGGAGCGTCCTGTGCTGGGGCAGCGCCGTCCGGCTGCCCCCGGTCAGCAATGCGAACCTGTCGTCCAGGCGCTCCGCGAGCTGATCCGGGGTCAGCGTGCGGAGCCACACGGCAGCCAGCTCGATCGCCAGCGGCATCCCGTCGAGGGCCCGGCAGATCCGGGCCACCGCGGCCGCGTTGGCCTCGCCGAGCTCGAAATCCGGCCGGACCGCCACCGCGCGGTCGCGCAGCAGCCGGACTGACCCGTAGGACGCGATCGTCACCGGAGCGGCGGGCGCCGGCGGGATCGGCAGCGGGGGCACCGGGCACAGCGTCTCACCGTCGATGCGCAGCGGCTGCCTGCTCGTGGCCAGGATCCTGAGCCGCGGGCAGGCGCCGAGGACGTGATCCGCCAATGCGGCGGCTGCCTCGATCACGTGCTCGCAGTTGTCCAGGATCAGCACGTCGTCGCGGTCGCCGAGCGCGGCGGCCAGCCGGTCCAGCGGACCCGTGCCGGGTTCGGCGGCGCGACGGGCGATGACCGGCTCGCGGATGCCCAGCGCGTCCAGGACCGTGGACGCCACTTCGGCCGGATCGGTCACCGGCGCCAGCGGCACGAACCACGCCGCCGCGCCGAGCCGTCCCGAGGCCTCGATGGCCAGCCTGGTCTTGCCTACTCCGCCCGGCCCGGTGAGCGTGACCAGGCGGGCCGCACGCAGGTTCTTCAGCACCCGGGGCAGGTCTTCGTCGCGGCCGACGAAACTGGTCAGGGGGCTGTGCGACCGCGAGGCGGAGGGCCGTGCCTGGGCCGCCATCTCGGCCCGTTCGGTATCAGTCCTCTGTTCCCCACCCCGCAAGATGCCGAGATAGACCTGCTCGAGCTGGGCGGACGGGTCCACCCCGAGCTGGTCGGCGAGCAGCTCGCGGCCCTCGTGGTACGCGGCGATCGCCTCGGCCTGGCGCCCGGCGGCGTACAGCGCGCGCATGAGCTGGGCCCGGGGGCGTTCGGCCAGCGGGTCGGCGGAGAGCAGCACGCGGAGCTCACCGACCAGGCTGGCTCCCTCGCCGAGGGCCAGGTCGGCCTCGATCCGGTCGGCCAGGACGCTGGAACGCAACTCGGTCAGCCTGGCCGCGGTCGCCTCGGCAAGGTCCGATCCGGCGGCGTCGGCCAGCGGCTGGCCCCGCCAGGCGAGCAGCGCGTCCCGCAAAACCCGCGCGGCCTGTCCCGCGTCGCCGTCGGCCAGCGCGCGGCGCCCCTGCGCGGCCAGTTCCTCGAAGGCCATCACGTCGACCGCGCCCGGCGGCACGGCCAGGCGGTACCCGGCCGGGTGCGACTCGATTACGTCGCCCGCCCCGGCCTGGCGCAGTTCGGCCCGCAGCCGGGAAACCAGTGTCTGCAGCGCATTGCCGGGGTTGCCGGGCGGATCGTCGGGCCAGAGTTCCCCGGCCAGCGAGCCGGCCGGGACGACACGCCCGGCGTTCAGCGCGAGCAAAGTGAGCAAGACCCGCAACTGGCGGCCGCCGACGTGGACTGGGCGCCCCGTCTCGTCCCGCACCTGAAGCGGGCCCAGTAGCCCGATACCCAGTGCGTTCGGCATCTGCCCTCGCTGATCGCCCGTGTTCTGGCCCTACTCCCCCGGATCATTCAACGCGTCGGATCACCCTACGCTTCCTAGTGATGCAGGTTCTAATATCAACCGTCGGCAGGAAAGAGGCGAGACGGTGACGGCAGTCCGGGACCGGACCCGCCGCGCCTGGCGCGCGCTTCGCGCGCGGGCCACGGGCGCGGCGTTGCTCGCTGCCCTGACCCTGGTTGCACTGACCCTGGTCGGCTGC
>DAIOWL010000144.1:2792-8709 GCA_036758545.1 Streptosporangiaceae bacterium
CTAATATCAACCGTCGGCAGGAAAGAGGCGAGAAGGTGACGGCAGGCCGGTCAGCACCGCGAGCAGGCCGCGCCGGGCGCCCGCTTCGCGCGCGGGCCGCGGGCGCGGCGTTGCTGGCTGCCCTGACCCTGGCCGGCTGCGGCACCGCCGGGTACGGCGCGCCGGTGGCCCCGGCCAGCATGTCGATCAGCAGCGCGGCGTTTGTCTCAGGTATGCTGGCGCAGCGCTATACCTGTCACGGCGCGAAAATGAATCCGCCGCTTAACTGGTCCGGTGCGCCGGCGGGCACCAAGAGCCTCGCGCTTATTGTCGATGACTCCTCGGCACCGATCACGCCGACCATTTACTGGCTGGTTTTCGACATCAATCCCGGGGCGACCGACATCCAGGAAGGCGCGCTGCCCACCGGAGCGCGCCAGGCGGTGAACAGTGCAGGTACGGCCACATACGACGCCCCCTGCCCACGCGGCCGCCCGCACTCGTACCGCTTTACCGTTTATGCCTTGAACACTGCGCTGAAGCTGCCGAACGGTGCGCCGCTGCAGACTGTATGGACTGCGATCGCGGCAGCCACAATCGGGCGCGGACGAATAGTGGTAACCGGAAACCCGTGATCATCTAGATACGCGTCGTAATCAGCAATTTCCGGAAGTTTTTCAATCCTGTGACACGCTCGCCGCGGGTGAGTAACAATCGATGATCAAGCGGGTTTACGGCGCTCGCGATTACGAGGGAAGGTTCGCGTCATGGCCGCGTGTGCCTAGCGAGCGCCGTCCATTAGGCCCGGCATTGTGGATGGAGACCATGTTTCTGGTCGCGGGACTGGCCGTTGCCGGGCTTGTCGGCATCGCGGCAGCCTTCTACTTCAGCATCCGCTCAGGCAACCGCGGCGGTAAGCGCCTTCGGCCCGCGCGGCCCGGCCTGAGCAGACCCGATCTCAGCGGTCACCCCCGGCGGACCACCGACGACGGCAGGCCGGTCACCACCTTCACGCCCGCCGCTTCGGCAAGGCCGCGCCGTCCCGGGGCCGCGCGGACCGCGGAGCCGGTCGGGGCCAGGCGACTCGCCGACACGCAGGCACTGCCCGAGGACCCCTGGCCGGGTGACGCCGAGGCCGGGAATCCCTGGCCTGACGACGCGTGGCCGGATGACTCGATGTCCGGCGACCCGACCGCCACCGACCCGCAACTGGGTACGGCCGGGCTCGAGGCCGACGAAACCCGGCCGATCGCCACGACGGCGTCGGCTAAGCCCCGGCGCCGCAAGGGATTCCGCAAGGGAGCCGACCTCGACGAGGAGCTGTGGCCGGCCGAGTCGTTCGGCGGCGTCAGCGACGAGCAGTTCTGGGACGATCTTGCGTCGGACAAACCGCTCGCCACCACCGCGCGTACCGCCCAGCAGGAACCGCCGAGCAGGAACCGGCTGTCCGGTCCCGCGCCTGGCGCCGGGCTCATTACCGGGTCAGCCGCTGGCCCTGCCGCGGGGCTGGACAACGGCCCGGCCACCGGCCCGCAGGCTGTCCAGGCCCCGGCAGGCGACAGGAAACGCGACGAACGAGGTCCCGGCGGGGGTAGGCGGGGCAGGTATCCGGCCCCGCGCACCGCGTCCGACCCGACGGCCGAACGGACGGCGATACAGCCTTCCTACGCGGCGACGCAGCCGGTCCAGGGCATGAAGCCGCCGCTCCCGGGGGCAACGCAGCCGGTCCGCCCGGCTGCCACTCCGCCGCGCGGCACCGCTGTCCCGCCGAGGGAGCCTGTTACCCCGCCGCGCGGCACCGCTGTCCCGCGGAGGGAGCCTGCTACCCCGCCGCGCGGGACCACTACCCCGCCGCGCGGGACCGCCGCTCAGCCGCGCGAGGCCGGAACCCAGCCGACCGAGACGCGCCGACGGCGACCGAGCAGCGCCGAGGAAGACCCGCTGACCAGCGCGGCCTTCTCGCTGCGGCCGAGCGGGCCGGTCGACGGCCGGTCGTCCCTTCGGAGCCGGAACGGCCCAGCGGACCGCGTCGACACCGGCACCTCCCCCTCCCCCTCCCCCTACCCGTACTCGACGCCTTCCTACGGAAACGGGAGTCCGGCGGTACCGGCGGGCGAACCGCGGCGGCGAAATGGCAACGGCAGCCACGCCCGCCCGGAGGACCCAGGCGACGCCACCAGGCCGGCGCGACAGGCATACCCGCGGGGCAGCCACCAGGCCACCGGAAGCTACCGGAGCAACGGCAGCTACCCAGGCAACGGGTATCCGGGCAACGGGAATCCAGGTAACGGCTACCAGGGTAATGGGCGTCGCGGCAACGGCCACCGCGCCCCTTACGACCCGCGCGACGATTACCAGCGTTTAACGCACCAGCTTTGACCTGACGCACACTGGGGTCATGCCCGAGGGAGACGTCGTCTGGTACACCGCTCACCGCCTGCACGAGGCGCTGGCGGGGCGAGTGCTGACCCGCAGTGACTTCCGTGTCCCCCGGCTGGCCACCGCCGACCTATCCGGCGATGTCGTGACCGCGACCGTCTCGCGCGGTAAACACCTGATGACCAGGACCAAGAGCGGCCTTACCGTCCACACCCACCTGAAGATGGACGGCAGCTGGCGGGTCCGGCCCGCGGCCGAACGGCTGCGCGACAGCCACCGGATCAGGCTGCTGCTGGCCAACGAGGAATGGCAGGCCGTCGGGTACCAGCTGGGCGTGGTCGAGCTGATCCGCACCAGCGAGGAGCCGCGGGTCACCGGGCACCTGGGTCCCGACCTGCTCGGCCCGGACTGGGACCGCGACGAGGCGGTGCGGCGACTGGCCGCCGAACCGGACCGGCCCATCGGCGAGGCCCTGCTCGATCAGCGGAATCTGGCCGGAATCGGCAACGTGTACAAGGCCGAGGTGCTGTTCCTGCGCGGCCTCAGCCCGTGGCAGCCGGCGGGCAAGGTAGCCGATCTCGGCGCGCTGGCCGAACTCGCCCGGCGGCTGCTCGAGGCGAACAAGGAGCGGTTCGGCCACATCACCACCGGCAGCATGCGCCGGGGCGAGGAGCACTGGGTCTACGGCCGACGGGGCAAGCCGTGCCGCCGGTGCGGGACGCCGGTCCGTTCGGCCGGACAGGACGACCGGGTCACCTACTGGTGCCCGTCCTGCCAGCCTGGCTGAAGTCCTCGTCTTCCTCTCACCGTTCGGGCGGGGGTGCCAGGTCCTTGCGGCCGGTCAGCACGAACCAGATGATCAGCCCGAGGATGTCAGCGGGGGCGGCCGGGCTGCCGGGGATCAGCTGCAGCACTATGAGAGACAGCGCAGCGGCGATGATCGCGCGGAGGGCCAGGTGCAACGGGCGGCCGCGGCTGATTCGGGACGGCAGCTGGACCAAGGCTGCGACGGGATCGCCGCGCGGGATGCCGCTCTCGGGATCGAACGGGACGCAGGGCAGCGGCTCGGTGTAGGGCTGGCCGTCGTCGTCCAGGCCGTCGTAACCCTGAGTCCGGGCCTGCTCGACCACATCGGCGTAGGCCTCGGACCGGGACCAGGGGACGCGCAGCTCGGCGAACGCGGCGGAGGCCTGGGTATAGCGGGCTAGGTCCCCGCCGTCGGGCCGGTCCGGGTGAGTCGCCATGGCGATCTTCCGCCACGCCGCGTCGACCTGCTCATCAGTCAGGTCCCGGCGGACGGGCAGGCCAAGGATCTCGAACGGGTTCGTGTGCATGCTCATCGGGCGTCTCCGGGTCCGAAGATGTCATCCAGCCCGCCTACGGGCGGCCAGGACGGAGGCGTGGGCTCCTGCCGGGGTTCGGGCGCCGGGGCCGGCGGCGGTTCCGGGGCGGGCGGGGGCAGCAGCGTGAGCGGGGATGCGACGGGGCGGGCGACCTGAACGAAGGTGGCGGCGCCGTGGTGGATGTAGCACGCCTGGCCGACTTCCAGGCGGCGGATCAGGTCGGGGTCGGCGACCCAGGCGCGCTGTTCACGGGTGGTGCCCTCATCGCCCCAGGTGTTGCCGACGAGCTTGTGCGCCGTCTCCAGCACCCGCCGCTTACCCGCCAGGGCGACCAGCGGATCGGGGTGGGGGGTATGCAGCACGAAGATGCCGCCGTCGGCGGTCGTGGCGATCCGGTACCGCTCGTCCTCATCGGCTCCGAGCCCTTGCCAGGACTGGGCCGAGACTTGCACCCCGATGCCGAGCGAGCGCCCGCGTTCGTACAGGTTGGACATCGGCACCCGGCGGGAGACCGCGGAGTAGTCGTCGGCGGCCAGCAGCATCGCCCGCTGCTCCCCGTCCAGGGCGGTGGCGGTGCGGGCGGCCAGTTCGGTAATGGCCATCGCCTGCGCCTCGGCCACGCTCGGTTCGCGGGTGCCTTCCAGGATGAAGTACCACGCGTCGGCCTCGTCGAGGCGCCCGGGGCCGTCCAGGGCCGGGCCGAGCCGGTCCAGGAGCGTCGCGTACCGCAGCTGGATATCGCGCAGGTGCTTCGCCGCGGCGCGGGCCTGCTCGAACTGGCGCGGGTGGCGGCCGTCGCCCCAGGCGTGCTGAAGCCACTTGGTATCCAGCCGGTCCAGGAACGACGCGGTGTTGAACGGAGGGCCGGGCGGGGCGGTGACGGCCAGGACCACGCAGGCGTACAGCATGTCGGCGTAGTAAGCGGCGGCGCCCGTGCCGGACTCGATCATCTGGTACAGCAGCACCGCCAGGTCCTGGGGCGGCAGGTCCCACATGGACAGCCGGGCCTCGTCCGGCCAGACGGCGACCCGGTGGGCGCCGGCGGCGTAGAGCAGGCGGCGGGTCCGTTCGGCCTTGCGGCGGGCGTCCCGGCCACCCTTGCAGTCCAGCACCACCAGCAGCGGCCTGCCGCCGTTCCCGGCCCGGGATGCCTGCAGGGTGGCGGTGAACCAGCCGGCCCACAGCCGGATCATCAGGTTCGTCTTCCCGCTGCCGGTCGAGCCCACGATCACCATGTGCCGGGCGCACGCCCCAGGCTCGAGGGTGAACACGGGGTGCCAGGGGTGGCCGATGGCGCGGATGGTCCCGCCGACCGGGATCTTGTTGCCGCGGGCGAGCAGCGGGACCGCGCCAGGCGCGTGGGTGAGGCCCTGGGCCGTGCGGACCTGCCGGCCCCACTGGCGGGCGTCGAAGGTGATCGGCGCGGAGGCCATCTTGCCGCCGAGCCCGGCGGTGATCGCGTAATTCCGCCACGCCCACACCAGGCCGGCCAGGGCGAGACCGGCCGGGAGGACGGCCGGGGCCAGCGCGGCGAGCACGCCCGCCAGGCGAGCGGTGGTCAGGTGGTCCCAGCCGCCCGCCCACGTCCGGCGGGGGTCGCGGGCGGCGAGGAAGCCGGGCACCTGGATTTCCAGCGTGATCAGCCACGCCGCGGTGACCGGCAGCGACCAGGCGGCCGCCCGATACAGCCGGACCGGGGGCCAGCCGCGCAGCCACGCCGCGGTGTAACCAGCGGCGGTGACCATGGTGATCGGCCAGGCCGCGATCGCGGCGACGGCGAGCAGCAGCCACCAGGTCAGCTTGAAGGCCTTGCGGATCAGCCACAGGCACGCGGTCAGCTTCAGCCACGTCCATACGGTCACGGGGCCGCCTCCCTGAAAGCGGCGGCGAGCAGGTCGAGGGGGGTTACCTGCGGAATGGTGTCGTGCGCATGCGCCGTCATGGTTCCTCACTGCCTCCAAGCAGTAACAGGAGCCCCGGCTGCCCCGTGTGCTCGTTGACACACGGGATGTGACGATTCTTCCGCGTGGGCGCACGCGAGGAAAGAACGCTCAGTATCCGTAAGCGTATCGTCAGGATTACGATGTGTGACGAAAGGGCTGGTCACGCCGACGGTCGTGCTGGCTGGCGACTGTCAGACGGCGTCGGGGTACTCCGGGCCTTCGTAGATGACCGGCAGGCCGAGCTTTTCGTAGAAGGCGCGCTCAGCGGCCAGG
>DAIOWL010000144.1:8809-10846 GCA_036758545.1 Streptosporangiaceae bacterium
GGCCTGGTGATCATGACCGCACTGGGTCATGCTGCCCGAGCGCCTTTAGGGTGGGCTTCATGTCTGACTCAATCAAGTTCGGCGGGATTACCCTCGACTGTCCGAACGTCGGAGAACTAGCCACGTTTTACGCGGAGATCACTGGTGGCGAGGTCACGGTCCTTCGTGATCACTGGGCCATGATGACCTGTCCTGACGGCTCGGCTATCTGTTTCCAGGTGTCTCCCGCCTACTCACCGCCGACCTGGCCCGATGCGGTCTCGTCGGCGCAGATGCACCTGGACTTCGACGTCGATGACCTGGACGCAACCGGGGCACGAGCGGTAGCTGCCGGCGCCACGAGGTACGACTTCCAGCCAAACGATCACTGCCGCGTCTACGCCGACCCGGCCGGGCACCCCTTCTGCCTGTCCACCTTCCAGGCCCTCCAGGCGGGCGAGAACACCTAGGGTGCGTCACGGCGGTCAGGAATGGTCACGGGCGAAGCGCGGTCGAACGGTCACATGCCGCCCATCGACGCGGACGGTGACGCGGACATGCCGCTCATGGACGGGGACGGGCTCATCGAGGGGGATGCGCCGGTGCCGCTCGCGGAGGGGGTCGGCACGTTCATGTTCATCGGCGAGCCGCCGATGCCGATGTTGTGGTGCACCGCCACCCACCAGTCCCATACGTCGGTGTGCACCGGGCCGGCCACGTATCCCATGAGGTGGCCGTCGTTCTGCGTCCAGACCATGTACTCGAGGCCCTGGGTGTAGTTGCAGAACACCCGGCCCGCGGCCTGGTCGTCCCGGACGGTGCCCATGATCATCTGGTCGACGGTGAAGGTCCTGGTGTGCTTGAACAGGTGGTTCCAGCCAACCTCGCCGTACGTGTCCTGGGACCCGCAGTCGCTGAAGTTCTGCCTGAACTTGTTCGTGTTCAGCGCCGTGACCTTGGCGGTGTACGCGGCGTACAGGGCCTTCTGGTTCGGGTAGGTCTGGAAGACGACCCCGCTGATGCCGGCCGCCGGGGCGGTGCAGGTCACGAGCGTCGGGTTCGTCTGCTTGCAGGTCGAGGGCGGCAGCTTGCCGGTGGCGTCCCCGCTCTTGTTGGCCAGGATGATCGCGGCCATCAGCGGGCTTTGTGTCGGCTTGGGCTTCGGCGTCTGCGACATCTTCATCGCGGCCTTGGCGTGCGAGCCGGAACCGCTCAGGCCGACCCAGGTGCCCACGCCCGCGAGGACCAGGACCACGGCGGCCAGTGCGGCGATCCAGCGCGGCCGGCGGTACCACTGCGGCTCCCGCGGTCCGCCTGGCGACGGCGGTGGCGCGGCGGCGGGCGGACCGGGCTCGCCCGGGCCCGCAATGCCGTACTCACGGCGGTGCGAGGCAATAGTCCCGCCGGAATGACTAGGACCGGACCGGCCCGCGCCGGGCGCGACGGGATCCACGACGGGGCCGGGCGAGTGCACCCGGCTGGTCATGGTGCTCCAGGAGAACTGGTCCGGCGGCGGCGTCGCGGCCCGGCTGCCGGGCGGGGCACCGGTCTGCGGCCCGGAAGCCGGCGCGCCATAGGCGACCGACGACTCGGTCGGCGACCCGAACAGGCCCAGCGCCATCCTGGCGGCCTCGACGAACTCGCGGCAGCTCCCGTAGCGCTCGTCCGGCCGCTTGGCCAGTACCCGGCCGAACACCTGGTCGATTTCCGGCGGAAGCTCCGGGCGCAGCACCGTGGGCATCGTGGGCGTCTCCTCGACGTGCGCCCAGATGATCGCCGCGTCCAGGTCCTTCTCGAACGGGACCCGCCCGGTCAGGCACTCGTACAGCACGCAACCCAGCGAGTACTGGTCGGCCAGGCCAAGCACCGACGTACCCCGGATCTGCTCGGGGGCGACGTAGTCGATCGTCCCGAGGAACTGCCCCGTCGAGGTCAGCCCGCTGCGGGACATGGCGTGCTTGGTAATGCCGAAGTCCGCCAGGTACACGTGATCGGGATCGGCATCGTCGCTGCCCCGCTCGATCAGCAGGTTCCCCGGCTTCACGTCCCGGTGCACCA
>DAIOWL010000145.1:0-6464 GCA_036758545.1 Streptosporangiaceae bacterium
TCGGTCGGCTACGCCGCCTGCCACTGGTGCCACGTGATGGCGCACGAGTCGTTCGAGGATTCCGAGACGGCCGCGGTGCTCAACGAGCACGTCGTCGCGGTCAAGGTGGACCGGGAGGAGCGGCCCGACGTGGACGCGGTCTACATGACCGCGACCCAGGCCATGACCGGGCAGGGCGGCTGGCCGATGACGGTGTTCATGACGCCGGACAAGAAACCGTTCTTCACCGGCACGTACTATCCGCGGGATTACTTCCGGCAGCTCGTACTGAACATCTCCCAGGCCTGGCGGGACCAGCGCGACGACGTGACCGGCCGGGCCAGGCACGTGGCCTCCGCGCTGGCCGAGAACGCCGCCGCCACCGCGGCCGCCCTGCGCGGTCAGCACGGCGAGCTCGACGCCACGTTCCGGCAGGCGGCCGACGTGGCGCTGCAGGGGCTGAGCCAGGACTACGACGCGGCCCGCGGCGGGTTCGGCGCCGCGCCCAAGTTCCCGCCGTCGATGGTGCTGGAGTTCCTGCTCCGCCACCACGAGCGCACCGGCGCCGTGAACCCCCTGAACCTCGCCGAGGGCACCTGCGAGGCGATGGCCCGCGGCGGCATGTACGACCAGCTCGGCGGCGGGTTCGCCCGGTACTCGGTCGACGCGGACTGGGTCGTCCCGCACTTCGAGAAGATGCTCTACGACAACGCCCTGCTGGCCCGGGTCTACGCGCACCTGTGGCGCCGGACCGGCTCGGCGCTGGCCCGCCGGGTGGCCGAGCAGACCTGCGACTGGATGCTGCGCGAGCTGCGGACCGCCGAGGGCGGGCTCGCGGCGTCGCTGGACGCCGACAGCGAGGGCGAGGAGGGCAAGTTCTACGTCTGGACGCCCGCCCAGCTGCCCGCGGCCCTCGGGCCCGACGACGCGGAGTTCGCGGCGGAAGCCTTCCACGTCACCGAGGCGGGCACGTTCGAGCATGGCGCGAGCGTGCTCCAGCTCCGTTCGGACCCTGAAGACGCGAGCCGCCTACGGCGGGTCAGGGACGCCCTGCTGGCCGCCCGGGCCGGCCGGGTCCGCCCGGGCCGGGACGACAAGGTGGTCGCGGCCTGGAACGGGCTGGCAATATCCGCGCTGGCCGAATGCGGTCTGCTGTTCGCCCGCCCGGACCTCACCGCGGCCGCGCGCGACGCGGCCACGCTGCTGGCCCGCGTGCACCTGTCCGGCGGGCGCCTCGTCCGCACCTCACGGGACGGGGTCGCCGGCGGCACCGCCGGGGCGCTCGACGACTACGCCTGCGTGGCCGAGGGATTCCTCACCCTGTCCGGCGTGACCGGCGAGGCGCGCTGGCTGGACCTGGCCGGCCAGCTGCTCGAGGTCGCGCTGGGCTCGTTCGGCGACGGCCAGGGCGGCTTCTACGACACGGCCGCCGAGGACGAGGCGCTGATCTTCCGCCCGGCCGACCCGGCCGACAACGCCACCCCGTCGGGCGCCTTCGCCGTGGCCGGGGCGCTGCTCGGCTACTCGGCCCTGACCGGCTCGGCCCGGCACCGCGAGGCGGCCGGGGCCGCTCTCGGCGTGCTCCCCGGCATCGCCGCCCGCTACCCGCGCGCCGGGGGCATGGGCCTGGCTGTGGCCGAGGCCTGGCTGAGCGGCCCGGCCGAGATCGCCGTGGTCGGCGGTCCGGACGACGAGCGGACCCGCGCGCTGCACCAGACCGCCCTGCACGCCGCGCCGCCCGGCGCCGTCCTCGCCCTGGGTGACAGCACCCCGTCTGCCATCCCGCTGCTCGAGGGCCGCGGGCTGGTCGACGGCGCCCCCGCCGCCTACGTCTGCCGCCAGTTCACCTGCCAGGCCCCCGTCACCACTCCCGCCGAGCTCACAGAGGTGCTGTCCCGACCCGTCTGACCTGCGCGCCCGCCGCCTGACGCCGGTGCCGGGGGTGCCCTGGCCGGGGAGGCACCCTCCCGGTACGGTGGCTTGGGGGGTTATGTTGGGACCGATGCATTCGCTCGCGGACGCCGTACGCCGCCTTTGGCGGCGGAATGTGCCATCCTCAGCGAAGCCAAGGCGCCTGGTGCCCGTGCTGATCAGCGCGCTGGTGCTCGTCGGGACGGCCACCGGCGTGGTGCTGGCCACGGTGGGCGGCAAGCCGGCCGCGGTCGGCGCGGCCGCCGCCCAGCCGATCCCGCGGACCAGCCCGGCGCCGTCGAAGACGATCGGCCCGGTTGTGCCCATGCTCGGCGGCAGCGCGGACGCTAGCGGCACGCCGATCACGGTCCCCGTCGCCCGGGTCGCAGCGTCGGCTAGCACCGCGCCGGCCAGCACCGCTTCCCCGACCGCCAAGCGGGCCCCGGTCGCCCCGCTGCGCGGCCTGAAGCAGGCCGACCTGCTGGTCGTCGCGCCATTCTCGCTGTCCGGCAAGGTCCGGGCCGCGGTGGCCAGGCAGTCCGGGGTGACCGGCACCGAGCCGATCGAGGCCGCCAAGATCAAGATCAACGGCACGTTCACGGCGGTGCTCGGCGTGAACCCGTCCAGCTTCCGCGGCTACACCGCCCCCTCCACCGCCGCCTCTAACAAGCTCTGGCAGGCCGTGGCCAGGGGCGGCGTCGCCGTCTCCTACACGATGGGCACCCTGGACCGGCTGTCCCTCGGCGGCCAGGTCACCGTGTCAGGCCGCGACCAGGAGCGACGGCTGCCGGTGATGGCGTTCGGCACCGTGGGCATCGGCGGGGTCGACGCGGTGGTGTCGGACTCGGTCGCCGCTTCGCTTGGGGTACCGGCCAGGAACGCCCTCGTGGTCAGTGCCCCGCCCGCCAGCGTGGCCTCGATCGCGGCCAGGATCAAGGCCGTGCTGCCGAAGGGCGCGTCGGTCGAGCCGCTGGTCACCGAGGTGACCCGGCCGGGCGGAGCGTCCCCGGTCGGGATCGTCCCCGGCACCCCGGCCGGCGGCGCGCTGACCGCGGCCCAGCTGACCACGGCGCTGCGGGCCGCCGAGAGCAGGCGCGGCCTGCCGTACGTGTGGGGCGCGGCCGGCCCGTCCTCCTTCGACTGCTCCGGCCTCGTCGAGTGGTCCTTCGCCCAGGCCGGCATCAGCATGCCCCGGGTGGCCGCGGACCAGGCCCGGACCGGCCTGTCCGTCCCCGTCACCCGGCTGCAGCCCGGCGACCTGCTCTTCTACCACACCGACCCCACCGATCCCGGCTACATCTCGCACGTCGCCATCTACCTCGGCAACGGCTGGATGATCCAGGCCCCCCAGCCGGGCATGGACGTGGAGATCGTCCCGGCCCGCTTCGGCTCCCAGTTCGCCGGCGCGGTCCGCGTCTACCCCCGCGTCGCCGCCGGCCTAGCTCCCGGCCTGGCCTGACCCGGTTGCGACGCTCCGTGCACCGCTAGCCAGCTGGAATAAGAGATTGTGAGGCTAACGGGTCTTATGTGATCGACGAGGCCAACCGTTCTGGCGGATGGCGGCGTTCGACCAGGTCGATGTGCCGTTGGGCCGGCTAGAACCTGACCAACGGCACATCGACCCAACCGGACCGGCCCCGGGACCCATCCGGAACGGCTCCAGGCCCATCCGGGACCCATCCGCGACCCATCCGGGACCGACCCCGCCACGGCGCCCGCCCATTCAGCCGACGGCGTACCACTTTCCGCCCGCTGGTGTTTGACCAGGCCAGACGGGGCTGTAATCATAATTACATGAATACACCGCAAGCAGATCCCGGCCCCGCGGACGACGCGACCGGCCCGGACAACGACACGAGCGCCAGTAACCAGGGCGCGGGCAAGGCGAACGTTACCGAAGAGGTGCGCGGCTGGTTCACCGGCCGGCTGCCCGGCGACTGGTTCACCGCCGCCCCGGACATCCAGGCGGACCGCGAGGAGATCACGATCGTCGGCGCGCTGCCCGCCCCCGAGACGGCCGGGGCGTCGGACGCCGAGCGGGCCGCGGCCGCCGAGGGCCGGATCCGCCGGTTCCGCGAGGAGACCAGGAGCCGCCGCATCGAGATCGCGCGGGAGGCCGAGCACAAGTTCCGGCGCAAGGTGTCGTGGGGCGTCACCTGTGCCGACACGAATGAGATGTTCACCACGCTCTCGGTCCCGGTGATGACCAGGCTGCGCCAGCCCGAGCGCCGGGTCCTGGACACGCTGGTCGAGGCGGGCGTGGCCCGCAGTCGCAGCGATGCGCTGGCCTGGTGCGTGCGGCTGACCGGAGAGAATTCGGACGCCTGGCTGGCCCGGCTCCGCGACGCCCTGCGCCACGTCGAGGAAGTGCGGGACCAGGGCCCCGGCGGCGCGTGATAAAGCCCGGGGAATTGGTCCAGGCCATTGGTCTATACCAGATCACGGATGCATAAATAGCCGACGGGAAACCGAGTGCAATAATCTTTCCGATTCCGGGTAGAATCCACGAAATCGTGCCTGCCTTGGATGCGCGTCCCCGCGTGTCCATGCGTTTCCCCGCGCGCTGGCCAGCGTGCCCGCGCGGGCGTGACCGCGGCGTGAGGCGTGTGCCCAGGAGGAGGAAAGACGGTGGCGTACCAGGTGAACGGCTCGCGGGTGGAGTGGAATCCCACGGCGGCCCGGTTGCGCGAACTGACCGAGGAAATGCCCAACGCCACGCTCACGGAGTTCGGGAACGTAAACGTTAAGGCCCGCGTCGACTCGCGCAGCACCCGCTCCACCTACATCGTCGACGACTCCACCAACTCCCGCGGGCAGACCATTACCCGGGCCGAATATGATCGCGTCGCGGCCATCCAGGACGCGTATATCGCGAAGTCCCGCATGGTCGTGGTCGACGGCTATATCGGATCCGACCCTCAGTTCCGCACCCGGGCGCGGCTGATCATGGAGGCGGCCAACGCGAACGTGGCCGGCATGCAGCAGCAGCTCTACTACCCGGTCGAAGCCGGCTACGACCCGGCCGCCTGGACTCCGGACACCACCGTCATCTACACGCCCAACGCCGAAGCCCCCGGCTACCCCGACGACCGGCTCATCGCCGTCGACCTGAAGGCCAACATCACCCGCGTGCTCAACTCGGACTACTTCGGCGAGTCCAAGAAGGGCGGCCTGCGGATGTGGAACAACGTCGTCTACGACCGCGGCGGCCTGGCCCTGCACGCCGGCTGCAAGGTCATCCCGGTCAACGGCCAGGACACGGCGGTCCTGATCGTGGGCCTGTCCGGCACCGGCAAGACGACGACCACGTTCACCACCCAGCTGGGCAGCAAGCCCGCCCAGGACGACTTCATCGCGCTGATGCCCGGCGGGCGGGTGTACACCACGGAGAACGGCTGCTTCGCCAAGACCTTCGGGCTCGACCCGGAGTACGAGCCGGTCATCTACAACGCCACCACCAAGCCGGACGCCTACCTGGAGAACGTCTCGGTCGACGCGGCAGGCAAGGTCGACTTCTTCGACACCTCCTACACCAAGAACGGCAGGACCACCTGGCCGTTCTCCTACGTCGACCCGTGGCCGGCCGACCGGATCCCCCCGGCGAGCTTCCTGCTCATCCTCAACCGCAACGAGAACATCGTGCCCGGCGTGGCCCGGCTGGACCCGACGCAGGCCGCGGCCTACTTCATGCTCGGCGAGACCACCGGGACCTCGGCCGGAGGCAAGGACGAGGAGGGCAAGTTCCTGCGCGTCCCCGGGACCAACCCGTTCTTCCCGCGCGACATGGCCGACATGGGCAACCGGATGCTCGACCTGCTGAACAGCCACGAGCTCCAGGCGTTCGTGCTGAACACCGGGCGCGTCGGCGGCGGCGAGGACCACGAAGGCTCGAAGAAGGTCACGATCCCCTACTCCTCCGCGATCGTGCAGGGCATCGTCGAGGGCACCATCGAGTGGACCGAGGACCCCGATTTCGGCTACGAGGTGGCCGCGGCGATCCCGGGCGTGGACGACCTCGAGATCCTCCAGCCCCGCAGGCTCTACACACGGCAGGGCCGGACCGACGAGCACGACGCCATGGTGGCCCGGCTCAAGCGGGAGCGGAAGGAGTTCCTCGGCTCCTTCCCCGGCCTGGACGAGTCCCTGGTCAAATCGCTCGGGTGAAACAAGCACCAGGAACCACACACGTAGCCTCAGTCGTTAACCTGGGGGTCGCACCGGTTAGGTACGTTTCTGGTGGATCATCATGGCGATGAGGAAGGCCGCCAGCATGGGACTTCGTGACCTGGTCTACCGGCTCTACGAGCGGAGGCTCAAGGCTGCCCTGTCGCCCGACGCCATCCCGCGGCACGTCGGGGTGATGTGCGACGGGAACCGCCGGTGGGCCCGGTCGGCGGGATTCGACGACGTCAGCAGTGGCCACCGCAAGGGCGCGGACAAGATCTTCGAGCTGCTCGACTGGTGCCGGGAGAGCGGCGTCGAGGTGGTCACGTTGTGGCTGCTGTCCACCGACAACCTGACCCGGCCCTCGGCCGAGCTGGTCCCGCTGCTGAAGATCATCGAGGACACCGTGC
>DAIOWL010000145.1:6564-10836 GCA_036758545.1 Streptosporangiaceae bacterium
GTGCTCGACGTCGAGCACATCGCCGAGCACCTCTACACGGCCGGCCAGCCCGACCCCGACCTGGTCATCCGCACCTCGGGCGAGCAGCGCCTCGGCGGCTTCCTGCTCTGGCAGAGCACCCACTCCGAGTTCTACTTCTGCGACGCCTACTGGCCCGCGTTCCGCAAGGTCGACTTCCTCCGCGCGCTCCGCTCCTACGCGGCGCGGAGTCGGCGTTTCGGCACGTAAGAGGCGTTTTGTCCGCATCGGGGGGTCGCGGGGGGTGTCCCCCCGCGTGTGGTGCTTTTGCTGGCTCGCGTTCGCGGGTACCTTCGATAGTGGTGGACGGCACGGCGCCGTTCCCGGGAAGGCCCTCGGATCTTCGTGCTTCGCGCGTTGCGTGCAGGCGAGATGACAGAAGGGCCGGCGCGGTCCTTTTGGGGGCCAGGCCCGGTCCATCCGACACGTCTGTGTCCTGTCTTGGCGCCGGGCCCGTCTCGGCGCCTAGGGGAGTCTGCGTGGTCAATTCCCAAGGTCGCCGTACGTACGTACTCGACACCAGTGTCCTGCTCGCCGACCCGGCGGCTACCATGCGCTTCGATGAGCACAAGGTAGTCCTGCCGATCGTCGTCATTACCGAGCTGGAAGCCAAGCGGAACCATCCCGAGCTGGGGTACTTCGCCCGCCAGGCCCTGCGGCACCTCGATGACCTGCGCATCGAGCACGGCAGGCTGGACGCGGAGCTGCCGGTCGGCGCGCTGGGCGGCACGGTGCAGGTCGAACTCAACCATTCCGACCCGACGGTGCTGCCCGCCGGGTTCCGGCTGGGGGACAACGACTCCCGCATCTTGTCCGTAGCGCGCAACCTGGCCGCCGATGGCGAAGACGTCGTGCTGGTTAGCAAGGACCTGCCGCTGCGGGTCAAGGCCGCCTCGATCGGCCTGGCCGCGCAGGAGTACCGCGCGGAGCTGCCGGTCGACTCGGGCTGGACCGGGATGGCGGAGCTTGACCTGTCCGCTGGCGAAGTCGAGCAGTTGTACGAATCAGGCACTTTGGACCACGAGGCCGCCCGGGATCTTCCCTGTCACACCGGGCTCGTCCTCACCTCGGCCAACGGCAGCGCGCTCGGCCGCGTGCGGCCGGACAAGTCCGTTCAGCTGGTGCGGGGCGACCGGGAGGCCTTCGGCCTGCGCGGCCGCAGCGCCGAACAGCGGGTCGCCCTCGACCTCCTGCTGGACCCGGAGATCGGCATCGTGTCGCTCGGCGGCCGGGCCGGCACCGGCAAGTCCGCGCTGGCGCTGTGCGCCGGGCTTGAGGCGGTGATGGAGCGTCGGCAGCACCGCAAGGTCATCGTGTTCCGGCCGCTCTACGCGGTGGGCGGCCAGGAACTCGGCTACCTGCCCGGGTCCGAGGCGGACAAGATGAGCCCGTGGGCGCAGGCCGTCTACGACACCCTGGGCGCGGTCACGACCCAGGACGTCATCGACGAGGTGCTGGCCAGGGACATGTTCGAGGTCCTGCCGCTGACCCACATCAGGGGCCGGTCGCTGCACGACGCGTTCGTGATCGTGGACGAGGCGCAGTCGCTGGAGCGCGGCGTGCTGCTCACCGTGCTGTCCCGGATCGGCTCGGGCTCCCGGGTGGTGCTCACCCACGACATCGCGCAGCGGGACAACCTGCGGGTGGGCCGGCACGACGGCGTGATCGCGGTGATCGAGAAGCTCAAGGGTCATCCGCTGTTCGCCCACACCACGCTGGTCAGGTCCGAACGCTCCCAGATCGCCGCCCTGGTCACCGAGATGCTGGAGGACTCCGGCCTATAAAACCAGCACCGTAGAACCCCGTCCATGACGCTGGCTGCGGTACCGTAACCAGCGTCATGGAGTACCCACCTGTATCCGTCGTGATGCCGGTCAGGAACGAGGAACGGCACCTCGCGGAGGCCGTCCGGCACGTGCTCGGCCAGGACTACCCGGGCGAGTTCGAGCTCGTGCTCGCGGTCGGCCCGTCGGCCGACCGGACCGAGCAGATCGCGCGGGACCTGGCCGCCGCCCAGCCGCGGCTCACCGTCGTGCCCAACCCCACCGGCAAGATCCCGGCCGCGCTGAACGCCGCGGTCGGCGCGGCCCGGCACGCCGTCATCGCCCGGATGGACGGGCACGCGCTCATGCCGCCCGGGTACCTCGCGACCGCGGTCGCGGCGCTGGCCGAGACCGGCGCGTCCGACGTGGGCGGGGTGATGGCGGCCGTCGGCGTCACCACCTTCGGCCAGGCCGTGGCCTGGGCCATGACCTCCAAGGCCGGGGTCGGCTCGGCCGCGTTCCACACCGGCGGCGGCGCCGGCCCGGCGGACAGCGTCTACCTCGGCATCTACCACCGGGAGGCGATCGAGCGGGTCGGCGGCTGGGACGAGGGGATGCTGCGGGCCGAGGACTGGGACCTGAACTACCGCATCCGGGCGGGCGGCGGCCGGATCTGGTTCACCCCGGACCTCCGCGTCACCTACCGGCCGCGGGCCAGCGTCCGCACCCTGGCCGCGCAGTATTTTCACTACGGGCGCTGGCGTCGGGTGATCGTTCGGGAGCATCCGGAGACGGCCAGCTTCCGCTACCTGGCCCCGCCGGTCGCGGCGGCCCTGGTCACCGTCGGCCTCCTGGCCGGCCTGGCCGGCCTGGCCTGGATCGCGGCGGGCGGCCCGGCCGCCGCGCAGTGGCTCACCGCCGGCCTGGCCATCCCCGTCCTGTACCTGGCCGGCGTCACCGCGGTCACGGCCGCGCTGGCCCGCGGCGTCCCGCCCAGGGTGCGGGCCCGGATCCCGCTCGTCCTCGCCGCCATGCACATGGCCTGGGGCGCCGGCTTCCTCACCAGCCCGCGCGGGCTGCACCGCAAGTCCGACGCGCGTGTCGGGCAACCGGACGCGGCGACGGAAAGCGCGGCCCCGGCCGGGGCAGAATGAATCATGGACTTCGACCTGCAGGCCCTGCTCGCCGCCCACCGCCGTGACGGCTACGAGCTGTACGGCCGGTACCTGAACCCGCAGCATCCGAAGGTGCTGCACGCGATCGGCTTCGACAAGGTCTACGAGCGGGCCGAGGGTGCCTACCTGTACGACACCGACGGCAACCAGTACGCCGACTTCCTATCCGGCTTCGGCGTGTTCGCGGCGGGCCGCAACCACCCGGTGATCCGCCAGGCGCTGCACGACGCGCTGGACGCCCAGCTGGCCGACTGGACCCAGTTCGACTGCGGCCCGCTGCCCGGCCTGCTCGCGCAACGCCTCCTCGCCAAGGCGCCAGGACTTGACCGGGTGTTCTTCTGCAACAGCGGCACCGAGGCGGTCGAGTCCGCGCTGAAGTTCGCCAGGTACGCCACCGGGCGGCGCCGCGTCATCTACTGCGACCACGCCTTCCACGGGCTGACCACCGGGTCGCTGTCCATCAACGGCTCGGCCGAGTTCCGCCGCGGCTTCGACCCGCTGCTGCCCGACACGTCGATCCCGCTCGGTGACCTCGACGCCCTCGAGGCCGAGCTCAGGAAGGGCGACGTCGCCGCCCTCATCATCGAGCCCATCCAGGGCAAGGGCGTGCACATGCCGCCGGACGGCTTCCTGGCCGCGGCGGCGAAACTCCTGCACTCCCACGGCGCGCTGCTCATCTGCGATGAGGTGCAGAGCGGGTTCGGCCGCACCGGCAAGTTCTTCGCCTACCAGCACGAGGAGGTCACCCCCGACATCGTCACCGTGGCCAAGGCGCTGTCCGGCGGGTTCGTACCGGTCGGCGCGATGCTGGCCACGGGGCCGGTGTTCGAGAAGGTCTACTCCTCGATGGACCGGGTCATGGTGCACAGCGCCACGTTCAAGGGCGGCGTGCTGGCCATGACGGCCGGGCTGGCCGCGCTGCAAGTCCTGGACGACGAGGGGCTGGCAGAGAACGCCGCACGGACCGGTGCCGCGCTGCGGACGGCGCTCACCATGATGGCCGAACGGTTCGATGTCCTCGCCGACGTCAGGGGCCGGGGGCTCATGATAGGCCTGGAGTTCGACAAGCCTTCCTCGCTGCGCGCCAGGACCAGCTGGAACATGCTGCAGAAGGCGCGGGTCGGGCTGTTCGCGCAGATGGTCGTCGTCGCGCTGTTCCAGCGGCACCGCATCCTCACCCAGGTGTCCGGCGATCACATGGAGGTGATCAAGCTGATCCCGCCGCTGATGATCGGCGACACCGAGGTGAAGCTGTTCACCGAGGCGTTCGGCGAGGTGCTCGAGGACGCCAGCAAGGGCAGCGGCCTGATCTGGGA
>DAIOWL010000146.1:0-10810 GCA_036758545.1 Streptosporangiaceae bacterium
GCCTCCAGGTCGTAGGAGCCGGTGAACACGCCGAAGAACCCGGCCGGGTACTTGGTCGGCTGGGCGGCGCCGTTGAACGCGCCATGGTCGGCTAGCACCGTGACCCGCACCGCCCTGATCTTCCCGTCCCGGCTGGCGGCCAGCTCGCCGCGCATGTGGAAGTCGCGGGCGAAGCAGGTGGACATCAGGTTCTCCGACCGGTCCTCCATCCACTTCACCGGGCGGCCGGTGATCATCGAGGCGGTGATCGCGCACAGGTAGCCGGGGTAGATCGGCACCTTGTTGCCGAACCCGCCGCCGATGTCCGGCGAGATCACCCGGATCTTGTGCTCGGGCAGGCCCGCCACCATCGAGTACAGGGTCCGGTGCGCGTGCGGGGCCTGGCTGGTGGCCCAGACCGTCAGCTTGCCGCTGACCTGGTTGAAGTCGGCCACGATGCCGCAGGTCTCCAGCGGCGCCGGGTGCACCCGCGGGTAGAGCATGTCCTGGCTGACCGTGATCTCGGCGTCGCGGAAGACCTGGTCGGTGCGTTCGGCGTCGCCGGACTCCCAGTCGAAGATGTGATTGCTCGTGTTGCTCGTGATGTCGTCACGGACGATCGGCGCGTCGGGGTCCAGCGCACGGCGGGCGTCGGCCACCGCGGGCAGCGGCTCGTATTCCACGTCGATCAGCTCGAGCGCGTCCCGGGCCGCGTAGTGGTCCTCGGCCACCACGAACGCCACCTCCTGGCCCTGGAACCGGACCTTGTCGGTGGCCAGCACGGCCTGCCGGTCGCCGGCCAGGGTCGGCATCCAGGCCAGGTTGCGGTGCTGGAGCGTCTCGCCGGTGATGACGGCCTTGACCTTGGGGTGGGCCTCGGCCGCGACCGTGTCGATGGAGACGATCCTGGCGTGCGGGTGCGGGCTGCGCAGCACCGCGCCGTAGAGCATGCCGGGCAGGTGCACGTCGTCCACGTAGGTGCCCATGCCGCGGACGAAGCGCTGGTCTTCCTTGCGCAGCATCCTCCCGAAGCCCGTGGTCATGGTGATGCTCCGGGGTTCCCGGCCGGGTGCTGGGCCGCCCAGCGGACCGAGCGGACGATGTTCTCGTAGCCGGTGCACCGGCACAGCAGACCGGACAGCACCTCGCGGATCTCGGCCTCGGCCGGGTCCGGGTTGCGGTCGAGCAGCCAGCGCGCGGTCATCATCATGCCGGGCGTGCAGAAGCCGCACTGCAGGCCGTGGCACTCGATGAACCCCTGCTGGACCGGGTCGAGCTGGCCGTTTCTGGCGAGGTCCTCGACGGTACGGACCGAACGTCCGTCGGCCATCGCGGCCAGCACCGTGCACGCCTTGACCGGCGTCTCGTCGAGCCACACCACGCAGCTGCCGCAGTTGGACGTGTCGCAGCCCCAGTGGCTGCCGGTCAGGCCCAGCTGGTCCCGGAGGAAGTGGATGAGCAGCAGCCGCGGCTCCACGTCACGCGCGTACTCGGTGCCGTTCACCGTCACCGCGACCCGCATGCTCACGTTTTCGCTCGCTGGGCGGTTTTGGCGGCGGCGCGGCCCGCGGCGCGGCGGAGCGCGCGGGTGGTGAGCTCGGCGACCAGGTGGCGCTTGTAGTCCTCGGGTCCGCGCTGGTCGGGGATGGGGTGGCAGTGCTCCGCGGCGATCTTCGCGGCTTTCTCGAAGTTCTCCTCGGTGGCGGGCCTGCCGCGGAGGAAGTCCTCGGCCTCGGCCGCCACGAAGTGCTCGGCGGCGACCGCGGTGAGGCCGATGCCCGCTTGTTTTACGGTTTGTTTTACGGTGCCCTTGTCCAGCTGGAGCATTGCCGCGGCGGCGGCCACCGACCAGTCGCCGACCCGGCGCGCCACCTTCTCGTACGCGCTGCCGGTACCGGGGATTATGGGCACGCGGATCTCGGCCAGCAGCTCGCCCGGTCCGATGACGGTCTCGTACGGGCCGAGGTGGAACTCGCGCACCGGGACCTCGCGATCGCCGTCCCGGCCGCGGATGACCGCGGTCGCGCGCACCGCGGCGAACACCGCGGACAGGTCCTCGGACGGGTCGGCCTGGCACAGCGACCCGCCGACGGTGCCCCACAGGCGGACGATCGGGTCCGCCACGACGCGTTCGGCGTCATGGAAGATCGGGTAGTGCTGGCCTGCTGTCGTGGAGTCGAGCAGGTCGGCGTGCCGGGCCAGCGCGCCGATGCGGAGCTGACCGCCGATCTCCCTGATGTAGGCGAGCTCGGCCAGGCCGTTGATGTCGACCAGTACACCGGGCTGGGCCAGCCGCAGCTTCATCATCGGGATGAGGCTGTGGCCGCCGGCCAGGACGCGGTGGTCCGGCCTGCCCAGCAGCGCCAGCGCATGCTCGACGCTGGTCGCGCGCTCATACTCGACGTGGGACGGCACCTGCATACATAGCAGATTAAGGCATCGCTAATTAGGCCCGCGTCCGGCCGGTATCAGCGGGGTTAGCGGCCGCCTATGTCTTCGCTCCAGATCTGGGGGTAGCGGGTCTGGAACTCTTGCATGGCGGCCATGCAGGCTTCGTCGTCGAGCAGGACGATCTCGACGCCGCGGTCGGCGAGGAAAGCGAGGTCGCCCGCGAAGGTCTGGGCCTCGCCGACCACCACGCGGGGGATCTGGAAGAGCAGGATGGCGCCGGTGCACATCTGGCACGGGGACAGCGTGGTGTACAGGGTGGTGTCGAGGTAGGAGGGGCGCCGGCCGGCGTTGCGCAGGCAGGAGATCTCGCCGTGCGCCACCGGGTCGCCGCGCTGCACCCGCTCGTTGTGCCCGGCCGCGATGACGTCACCGCCGACCGCTAGCACCGCGCCGACCGGGACGCCGCCGCCGTCCAGGCTGATCCGCGCCTGAGCCAGCGCGAGCGCCATCATCTCGCGGTCGGTCTGATCCGCCTGCCCGTATCCCATGGCGGCATACGTTACCTGGTGAGGCGCCAGACCACACCGGTGCCCGTGCCGGACGGCGTGGGCATGTCCAGCGGACGGCGCCCGGCCTCGGTGAAGCCGAGCTTGCGCGGGATCTGGCCGCTGGCCACGTTCAGCTCGTCGTGCACGATCTCCACCCAGTCCACGCCGGGCAGGCCGAACGCCTGCCCGACCAGGGCCGCGGTCGCCGCCGTGGCCAGACCGCGGCCGGTGTACGCGCTGCGCACCCAGTAGCCGATCTCGAGACCGCCCGGCCCGCATCTGGTCATCAGGCCGATGCTGCCGACCAGGGCGTCCCCGGTCACGATGGCGTAGTTGTACGCGGTGCCCTCGTCCCAGTCCTTGACCGAGCCGGCCAGGTACTCCTCGGCCGAGGCGCGGCTGTAGTCCGCCGCCCACGGCATCCACGGGCGCAGCTCGTCGAGCGACTCGGTGACCGCGTCGAACAGCGCGTCGACGTCCTCGGCGCGGAAGCGGCGCAGCGTGACGGGGGCGTGCTCGATCCGCTCGTTCGGCCGCTTATTTTCCTGGCCAGTCATAGCTCAGCTCCTCTCCCACCCTCAGCCGCGCCCAGCGGGCGGCTTCCACCTGCAGGGCCCGGGCCGCGACAGCGACCAGCACCGGGTCCACCTCGGCGCCCGGCCGCTCGGCGCTGGGCAGCGCCGCGAGCTTATCCGCGGTCAGCCGCCTGATCTTCTCCAGCGTCAGCGTGCCCAGGGACGCGGCGCAGGCCACGAGGTCGGCGAGGAGTTCGGCGCGCTGGCCCGGCGGCTGGTCCTGCGGCTGACCGGGGCCGCCCGCCGCGATGCCGGCCCAGATCCCGTCGGAGATGCGCAGTTCTCGCTCCACCACGAGGTGCATGATGTCATGCGGCAGCCGCGGGCCGGCGGTCCCGCTGTACAGCCGGTACACCACTCCGTCGTCCCGCTCCACCAGCGCCCAGGCGCGCTCGTGGTCGGGGAGCCTGGGAAACGTCACGCGCATATCCCCACTATGCGTAGGCACCACACGGCACGCCTAATGGTTTTCGCCGGGGCCGTCGGATGGCTTAGGGTGGCCGATCGTGGCGGGACGCGGGACGACGGCGACGATGGCGCTGGAGCGGGCGAAGATCCCGTTCACGCTGCACGAGTACGCCCACGACCCGCGGAACGAGTCCTACGGCACCGAGGCCATCGAGGCGCTCGGCGTCCCGGCGGAGCGCGTGTTCAAGACGCTGGTCGCCGAGGTGGACGGAGCCCTGGTGACCGGGGTGGTCCCGGTCGGGGGCCAGCTGGACCTGAAGGCGCTGGCCGCGGCGTGCGGCGGCAAGAAGGCCGCGATGGCCCAGGTCGCGGCGGCCGAGCGGGCCACCGGGTACGTGGCCGGCGGCATCTCCCCGGTGGGCCAGCGCAAGCGGCTGCCGGTGGTGGTGGACGCCTCGGCGATGGGGTTCGCCACCGTGTTCTGCAGCGCCGGGCGGCGCGGGCTCGAGATCGAGCTCGCGCCGGCGGACCTGGTGCGGGCCACGGGCGCGACGGTGGCCGGCATCGGCCGGCCCCCGGGGTTATCACGGGTGGATGATCAGGCCAGCGACGTAGGTGATCACCATGGCCGCGGCACCGATACCCACCATGCGTGCTATCGGACGCAACGAGTGGAGGTCCGACATCCGCGCCGAGACCCAGCCCGTCAACGCCAACGCCAGCAGCACGATCACGAAGGTCGCGGCCGCTCGCGGCGTTCCGGGTATCAGCACCATGGCCAGCCACGGGAGCAGGCCTCCGGCTGCGAACGCCGCGCTGACCGCAAGCGCATCGCGAAGCGGTTCGGATTGAGATACGGGCGTGATGCCGTACTCCGCCTCCGCGTGCGCCGCCAGCGCATCGTGAGCAGTCAGCTCGACGGCCACCTGCCGGGCGAGGCCGGGGGAAAGACCGCGGGACACGTACAGCTGGGTGAGCTCGTCGAGTTCCGCATCGGGTGCGGTCTCGAGCTGGATTCGCTCCCTGGCCAGCTGGCCTGCCTGCTGGTCGCGCTCGGCCCGGAGCTTGGAGTACTCGACGGCGCCCATGGCGAGCGTCCCGGCCACGAGCCCGGCGAACCCGCCGAATATGAGCACGCTCGAGCTGACGCCCGCGCCGGCGAATCCCTCGCATATCCCAGCCGAGGTCAGGATTCCGTCGCTGGCTTCGGGCACATGCGGGCCCACCCACTCGACGATCTTTCCCGCGGCTCCGTTCATCATCGAGGCCTCAGCCGGGCTCAGGGGTGACGCCCTTGAGCGTGTCGGGCTTGATGAAGCCGAACAGGTAGCCGGCCACCCGCCGCATCTGGATCTCCTCGGCGCCCTCGGTGATGCGGTAGCGCCGGTGGTGCCGGTAGATGTGCTCGAACGGCTGGTGCCGTGAGTAGCCCAGGCCGCCGTGCACCTGCATGGCGCGGTCCGCGGCGTCGCAGCACAGCCGGTTGGCCACGTAATTGCACATGGAGACCTTGTCCGCCTGGCTGAGCGGCCCGTAGGTGTCCATGCTCCAGGCCGTCTTGTGGATCAGCGCGCGCAGCATCTCCGCCTGGGTCTGCAGCTCGACCAGCGGGAACTGGATGGCCTGGTTGCTCGCCAGCGGCTTGCCGAACGGCTTGCGTTCCTTCGCGTACGCCACCGAGCGGTCGATGCAGAACTGGGCGGCGCCCAGGCTGGAGGCGGCCTGCCGGATGCGGTTCTCGTTGAAGAAGTGCTGCACGAGGAGCAGGCCGCGGCCCTCGGCGCCGAGGATGGCGCTGTCCGGGACCCGGACGTCGGTGAACGAGACGTGCGCGTGGTCGGTGGGCATGTTGAAGGTCCACAGATACTCCTCGACCTTGAAGCCGGGGGTGCTGACCGGGACCAGGAAGCCGGTGATGCCGTGGCCGCTGCCTGGTTCCCCGCTGGTGCGGGCGAAGACCAGGTCGTGCGAGGCGGTGTGGATGCCGGTGTTCCAGGTCTTCTCGCCGTTGATGACCCAGTCGTCGCCGTCGCGGACCGCTGTTGTTTCCATGAAGGTCGCGTCGCTGCCGTGGGCGGGCTCGGTGATGCCGAACGCGAAGTGGCGCTGGCCCGCGGCGAGGTCGTCGGTCCAGTCCTGTTGTTGCGCAGGGCTGCCGTAGTGCAGCATCAGCAGCAGGCCGACGTTGTTGCCCACGATCGCGTGCTCGTTCTGCAGGTCGCAGTGCAGGCCGAGGCCCTTGCGGGCCAGGTGCTCGCGGATCACCGCCATGCCCAGGTTGGTGCCGTCCCGGCCGCCGTACTGCTTCGGGAACGCGTACCGGAAGTGGCCGGCCGCGTCGGCGCGCCTGCGCGCCTGGGCCAGCAGCGCCTCCCACTCGCGGCTGGGCAGGCCGCCGCGGTCCCAGTCGGTCCTGGCGTCCTCCCGGCGGTGGTCGAAGAACCTGATGTTGTCGTCCTGCCGCTCGAGCGGCTTGATCTCGCGCTCGATGAACTCGTCGAGTTCGGCCAGGTAGTCGCGCAGGTCCTCGGGGAGGGTGAAGTCCACGGGTCTCCTTTAATCGGTCTACGGGCGGATGGCCAGGTGGGCGGGGTTGGCGACGGTGAGCTTGTCGACGACCGCGGCCCGGGTGGCCTCGGTAACGTCGCCGAAGCGGTGGTCCAGCGAGCCGTCGCGGATCTTCGCGCAGAGGTCTCTGTCGTCGGCGCAGCCGAGGGCGGCGAGCCGGTTCCGGTGGGCCTGCTCGTGGGCCGGGGCCAGGAGGGCCTCGCGCTCGGCGATGCGCAGCGCGTTGGCCGCGACCCGGGCGTGGAACTTCAGGACCGGGTCCGCGGGCCCGATCTCCGTAGCCAGGAACCCGCCGACGGCCCGGAGCAGCTCGGCACCGGACGGACGATCATGGGGCCGAACGGGCGGGTACTCGCGGTCCTGAAGCGGATCGGGTATCTGTATCGGGGTGGCGTGGCCCAGGGCGAGCAGCACGTCAAACTCCTGCTCGCAGACCCGGCGGCCGAGCACCGCGAGCTCGATCGAGGGCTCGGCGCCGGACAGGTAGCGTTCGGCCTGGCTGCGGCAGAGCAGCGCCCAGCGCACCGTGCCGTACAGCTCCCACCAGCGCTGGGTCGCCTCGTCCGGCGGGGTGCCGCCGCCCGCGGCGTACCCGGCCATCAGGTCTTCGCGAGAACCGAATCCCCCGGCGGGGTCCGGCGAGCCGAACCGCCAGGCCTTGGTGCATAGCCAGCCCAGGTCCTGCCGCGGGTCACCGCGGTGGGTGAGCTCCCAGTCGAGCACCCCGGCGAGCCCGTTTTTGGCGATCATCAGGTTGCCGGTGCGGAAGTCCCCGTGGACCAGGGTGTCCGCGACCGGCGCGGGCTGGTGCTCGCGGAGCCAGCGCAGGCCGATCTCGAGCGCGGGCCGGGGCTCGGCGAAGCCCTGGTACAGCTCGGTCAGTTGGCCCAATGCGTCGATGTGCGGGAGCCCGGGGAGCTGGTTCGGATCGATCTGGTGGATCCGGGCCAGCACCTCGCCGAGGCGGTGCGCCAGCGCGGGGCGGGCGGCGGCGTAGGCGTCGTCGCGCAGCAGCCGGCGCGGGATCGTCTCCCCGTCCAGGCGCTCCATCAGCAGGTACGCCTGGCCGAGGGCGCCCTCCCCGTGGTCGTACAGTTCGGCCACGGGGACGCCGGCCGCCCGCGCCGCGATCATCGCGGCCGCCTCGATTTCTATGTTCCTGGCCGGCTGCCGCTTCCGGCCGCCCGCGTCGCGGAGCAGGATGAGGTGGCGTTGTGCCTGGCCGGGCCCGTGGACCTCGATGTCCCAGCTCTCCCGGCTCGCGCCGCCCGGCATCGGCCGGACCGCGCTGACCGCGACGGCCGTGCCCCACAGCGCTCGCAGGCGCTCGGTGAGGATATCGGCCAGCTCGGTCATGACCCTCAAACTAGGCCGCGGTGCGGCGGCGGAACAAGATGGCGGACAGCGCTATCGAGACGACACCGATGCCGGCGCACCAGGCCAGCGCGCTGGCCAGCGGCAGCGGGCTGGCGTGGCCGAGCAGGAGGCCGCGGATGGTCTCGGTGACCGGCGTGGCCGGCTGATGCTCGGCGAACCCGCGCAGCCACGTCGGCATGGTGCGGACGGGTACGAACGCGCTGCTGGCGTAGCAGAAGAACATCAGGAAGAACGTCGCCGAGTTGGCCGCCTCGGGCGCGCGGACCAGCAGGCCGAACGCCGCCGCCAGCCAGGAGACCGCGGCCACGAAGAACAGCAGCACGCCGAGCGCGGCGGCGAAGTGACCCGCCGAGGCGTGCGGCCGAAAGCCGATCCCGATCGCGACCGCGACGACCAGCACGGTCGAGGCGAGGTTGCGCAGCAGGCCGGCCACCACGTGCCCGGCCAGCACCACCGTGCCGCGCACGTCCAGCGAGCGGAACCGGTCGATGATGCCGCCGGTCATGTCCTGGCAGACGGTCACCGCGGTGGTGGCGGCCCCGGTCACCGCGCACAGCAGCAGCACGCCGGGCGCCACGTAGTCGACGTAGGCCGTGCCGATGCTCACCGCCCCGCCGAACAGGTAGACGAACACCACCATCAGCATCACCGGCAGCAGCAGCGCGGTCAGCAGCGCCTCCGGGCTGCGGGCGGACAGGCGCAGGCTCCGTCCGGTCATGGTCAGTGCGTTAGACATGTGCAGCCTCCTTGGCTGTGTCGTGGTGGGTCAGGATCAGGAAAACGTCGTCGAGGCTGGCGGTTTGCACCGCGAAGCTGGCGACCAGGGTGCGGCCGGGGTCGGCCGTGTCGAGCAGCGCCCGGATCTCGGCGGCACTGCCCTCGGCGGCGCTGCCGTGGATGGGCACGCCCAGCGTCAGGCTGGCGTGGTCGCGGTGGATGGCCTGGTCGCCGAAGTGGCAGGTCAGGTCGTCGTAGGCGGCTTCGCTCGCGCAGGTGAGATCGAGCCGCTGGGCGGCGACCCGCTGCTTGAGCTCCGCGGCGGTGCCCTGGGCGATGATGCGGCCGCCATCAAGGACCGCGATGGTTTCCGCCAGCCGTTCGGCCTCTTCCAGGTACTGGGTGGTGAGGAAGACCGTCACGCCCTCGGCGGCCAGCCCCTCGATGACCTGCCACATGGTCAGCCGGCTCTGCGGGTCGAGTCCGGTCGACGGCTCGTCCAGGAAGATCACCGACGGGCGGCCGACCAGGCTGGCCGCGATGTCGAGGCGGCGGCGCATCCCGCCGGAGTAGGTGCCCACCCGGCGCCGCGCGGCCGCGGTCAGGTCGAACCGCCCGATCAGCTCGGTCGCTCTCGCCGCGGCCTCCTTTCTGGAGAGCCGGGCCAGCCGGCCCATCATGCGCAGGTTCTCCTCGCCGGTCTGCGCGTCGTCCAGCGCGGCGAACTGGCCGGTCAGGCTGATCCGGCGGCGGACGGCCGAGCGCTCGCGGCGCACGTCGAATCCGGCCACCCGGGCCCGCCCGGCGTCCGCCTCGGTGAGCGTGGCCAGGATGCGCACGGCCGTGGTCTTGCCCGCTCCGTTCGGCCCGAGGAGGGCGAACACGCTGCCGCGCGGGATGTTCAGGTCGACCCCGTCCAGCACGCGCACGTCCCGGTAGGACTTGGCCAGCCCGCTGGCCTCGATGGCCATGTCGTTGTTCATCAGTCTCAGCTCCTCCTTATTGCGTACGCGCTACGCTGACTTGCGTAAGCTATACGCAGAACTAAGATGGTGTCAACTTCATTTGGCGGAGGGAGCTTGTGATGGCGGGTCCTGGGGCGGCTGAGGCCGAGCTGCCGGCCACCGTGGCGGCGGCCTGGGGGGTGCGCGAGCGGTCGCAGAAGGGGCCGAAGCCGGCCCTGAGCCTGGCCCGGATCGTGGACGCCGGGGTCCGGGTCGCCGACAGCGAGGGCCTCGACGCGGTGTCCATGGGGCGGGTGGCGGCGTCGCTGGACACGGCGCCCATGTCGCTCTACCGGCACGTGTCTTCGAAAGATGAGCTGGTCAGACTCATGGTGGACGCGGCCTGGGGTGACTCCCCCGGGCCGGCGCTGGCCGGTGAGGGCTGGCGCGCCGGGCTGTCCCGCTGGGCCTGGGGTTTTAGGGCCGCCCTGCGGCGGCACCCCTGGGCGGGGCGCATCCCGATCAGCGGGCTGCCGATCATGCCACGCGAGATTGCCTGGTTCGAGGACGCGCTGGCCTGCCTGGCCGGAACCGGCCTCACCGAGGCGCGGAAGGCCTCGGTGATCATGCTGCTGTCGGGTTACGTGCGGAACCTGGCCGCCACCGAGGCCGACATCGCGGCCGTGGTCGCGGCGTCGGGACTGGGCGTCGACGAGTGGATGGCGTCGTACCCGCGGATGCTCGGGCAGCTGACCGACCCGCGGCGGTTCCCCGCGCTCACCACCTTCATCGCCGCCGGGGTGTTCGAAACCGCCGACGACCCGGACGACGAGTTCATCTTCGGCCTAGGCCGCATCCTCGACGGGATCGGCGTGCTCATCGGGGAGTTACGCCTGTTCGAAACAGCGGCCCTGCGTCAAGGCCCGCGATGAGCCCGGCCTGGACGAGGTGCCAGCGGGGCGCTCGGTGTCCAGTGGGGCAGGTGGGATTGCAGAGGGCGGGGCCGAGGCCGGGCACCCGCGTTTCCAGCGCACGCTGACTGCCGCATTCCATGATCACGAAGACTTTAGTACTGCTAGCCGTACCAGATCCTTCATGATTATCGAAATCCCATACGAAATACCGCTTCTACCATGATCGCGAAGACTTTGCTACTCCATGCAGTAGTAAACCCTTCGCGATCATCGAAATCCGCTCCGAAATAGCGCGTCTGCCATGATCGTGAAGGGTTTCTGGCCTGGGCAGACTAAAAACCCTTCATGATCATCAGGGGCGGGGTCAGGCGACGGGTTGCTGCTCTGGG
>DAIOWL010000147.1:0-10807 GCA_036758545.1 Streptosporangiaceae bacterium
TCAAGGTGATATGCGGCATGGCAGCATTCTGGCCGGCGCGTTTACCGGCTGATGGTGGGTGGGCGGGTGTATCGCCGTGTCATAGGAAGAAGGCTGACGATGGCGGCCACCGCATCCGTCCTCCTCGACTTATCGAACAGACATGCGTTTTCAGCGGCTGGGCTAACCACGGCGATGTGACATCGTAGTGGTCAGGACAACGGCGATGTGACATTGCCGTGGTTGCTGACTGTTGGATGATGTGGCTGGGGATGACTACGGGCCAGGAGTGACTGGTGTGACTTTAGCCGGGCTGACGGGGCGGGCCCGGGCGCTGGGCGGGCGGGGGCGGGGTGGACGGATGGTGGCGTGTCATGATCAGGTGGGGAAAGGGGGCCTGGAAGGGGGCAGTGTGAAGTACCTGATCGTGGCCGAGGCCTATCGTGACCTGGAGCAGGCCAGCGGGCGGCTGGTGCTGATCGAGCGGATGGCGGAGCTGGTGACGCAGACTCCGGCCGAGCTGCTGCCGACCGTGTGTTACCTGTGCCAGGGGCAGATCGCACCCGAGTTCGCCGGGATCGACCTGGGGCTGGCCGAGAAGATGGCCATCCGGGCGCTCGCCGCCGCCACCGGCACCGAGACCGCGCAGGTCGCGGTCTACGTGCGAGAGACCGGGGACCTGGGCCAGGCGGCGGAGCAGCTGCTCGCCGACAGCGCGGCCGGGCGGGCGGCCAGCCTGGATGTCGTCACCGTGGTGCGCACCCTGCGCCAGATCGCGGCGGCCGAGGGGCAGGGCTCGCAGGGCCGCAAGCTGGAACTGCTGGCCGGACTGCTCGGCCAGGCCACCCCGCTGGAGGCCAGGTACCTGCTCCGCCTGGTCACCGGGAACCTGCGGCTGGGCATCGGCACGCCCACCATCCTGGACGCGCTGGCCCAGGTCTACGCGGGCGGGCGAGCCCAGCGCAAGGTGCTCGAGCGCGGCTACAACATCTGCTGCGACATCGGCCTGGTCGCGTCCACGCTGGTCAGCGGCGGGCTGGCCGCGGTGGAGAAGCTGCACGTCCAGCCGGGAAACCCGGTGCGGGCCATGCTGGCCCAGCGGCTGTCCGACGCCGCCGAGATCCTGGCCAAGCTGGGCGGCCGGTGCTCGGCGGAGTACAAGTACGACGGCGTCCGGGTGCAGGCGCACCGCCTGGCGGACGGGCAGATCGAGCTGTGGACCCGGCGCCTTGAAGAGATCAGCACCCAGTTCCCCGACGTCATCGAGGTGCTGAAGGAAGGGCTGGGACCCCGCGAGGCGATCCTCGAAGGGGAAGTCGTGGCGTACGACGCGGCCACCGATGAGCTCAGGCCGTTCGGTGAAGTCATGCTACGGCGCCGTAAGCATGGCATCGAGCAGGCCGTCCAGGACGTGCCGGTGGGCCTGTTCTGCTTTGAGCTGCTGTACGCCGACGGCGAGGACCTGACCATGCTGCCGTACCCCGAACGGCGGGCCAGGCTGGCCGCGGCGATCACCCCCGGTCCCCGGCTGCGGCTGACCACGGCCACCGAGGTCAGCGAGCCGGCCGCGCTGGACGCGGCGTTCTCCCAGGCGGTCACCGACGGCTGCGAGGGGCTGGTGTGCAAGTCGAACGGGCCGGAGTCGGCGTACCAGGCCGGCGCCCGCGGCTGGCAGTGGATCAAGCTCAAGCGCGACTACCGCACCGAACTGTCCGACACGGTCGACCTGGTCGTCATCGGCGCGTACGCCGGGCGCGGCCGCCGCACCGGCGTGTATGGCGCGGTGTTGCTGGCCGCGTACGACGCGGACGCGGACATGTTCCGCGCCGTGTCCAAGTGCGGCGCCGGGTTTACCGACGCTCACCTGGCCACGCTGCACGCGCGGCTGGCGCCGCTCGTCCGCCCGGACAAGCCCGCCCGGGTCGACGCACGGCAGGCACCCGACGTGTGGTGCGAGCCCGGGCTCGTGCTGGAGATCCTCAGCGCCGAGCTCACCCTGTCCCCCAACAACACCGCCGCCTGGGGCCAGATCGAGCCCGATAACGGGCTGGCCATGCGCTTCCCCCGGTTCACCGGGCGCTGGCGCGACGACAAGTCCCCCGAGGACGCCACCACCACGCGCGAGCTGGTCGAGCTGTTCCTCGGCGCCCGGCACACCGCTACGGGCTCGTCTGACTGACGATCCGGGCCTGGCCCGATTCCAGCGGCTCGCCGCAGGCCTGGCAGGTCAGCTGCGCGACCAGCTGGTGCCCGCAGCGGTGCTCCAGGACCAGCGGCGGGCCGTCGTCGCCGGCCAGGTACTTGTCGCCCCAGCGCATCAGCGTGGCGATGACCGGATACAGGTCCCGGCCGGCTTCGGTCAGGTGATATTCGGAACGGGCCGGGTGATCGCTGTACTGCCGCCGCTCGAGGATCCCGGCGGCGACCAGGGTGCGGAGCCGGGCCGCGAGCGTGTCGCGCGGCGCGCCGGTGCGGCGCACCATCTCGTCGAACCTGCGGTCGCCGAGGAAGACCTCGCGGATCGCCAGCAGCGCCCACTTCTCCCCGACGATGTCCAGGGTGCGGGCGATCGAGCAAGTACGGGGTTCGGCACTAGCCATATAGGGACTATACCTCGTTAGTTGGATTTCTGGACGCACTGGCAGGCGATGGGTTATGGTGAGTCCAGAAATCAGACTTACCCCCTTGGAGGGCTGGTGGAAAACCGCAGGGTCACCGCCGTGGTCGGCGTCCTGTCGCTGGCCGTGTTCATGTCCAGCCTGGACCTGTTCATCGTCAACCTGGCGTTCCCCTACATCAGCCGGGATTACCCGGGCACCAGCCTGAGCTCGCTGTCCTGGGTGCTGAACGCCTACACGATCGTGTTCGCGGCGGTGCTGGTGCCCGCGGGCCGGTGGGCCGACCGGATCGGGCGGCGGCGGCTCTTCTCGGGCGGGCTGATCCTGTTCAGCTTCGGCTCGGTCCTGTGCGGGCTGGCGCCCGGGGTGGCCGCGCTGATCGCGGCCCGGGTCATCCAGGCAGCGGGAGCCGGGGCGATGGTGCCCGCGTCGCTGTCGCTGCTGCTGGCCGCGGTACCGCCGCCCGTTCGGCCCAAAGCCCTGGGCACCTGGTCCGCGCTGGGCGCCCTGGGGGCGGCCCTCGGACCGGTGATCGGCGGCGCCCTGGTGCAGGTCGACTGGCGCTGGGTGTTCTGGATCAACGTGCCGGTGGGCGTGGCCGCCGTGTTCCTGGCGGTACGCGTGGTGCCGGAGAGCAAGGACCCGAACGTATCGGGCCGGCCGGACCTTCTCGGCGCGGGGTTCCTGGCGGCGGCGGTCGGGCTGGTCGCGCTGGCGCTGGTCAAGGCGCCCGAGTGGGGCTGGGGCTCGGCGTCGTTCCTGGGCCTGCTGGCCGCCTCGGTGGTGTGCGGCGCGGCCATGGTGTACCGCTCGCGGCGGCACCACTCCCCCGTCATCGAGCTGGAACTGCTCCGCTCGCGCACGTTCAGCGGCTCGTTCGCCGCGTCGATCCTGTACTACGCCGGGTTCGGCGCGTTCGTGCTGAGCACGGTCGAGTTCCTGACCGGCGTGTGGCATTACTCCGCGGTGGAGGCCGGGCTGGCCATCGCGCCGGGGCCGCTGATGGTGCTGCCGTTCGCCCGGCTGGTCGCGCCGCGGCTGACCGCCCTGCTCGGCGGGCCCGGCCGGGTCGCGGTGATCGGCTGCTTCGTCAACGCCCTGGCGCAGGCGCTGTGGCTGTGGCGGATCCAGGTCGCGCCGTCGTATGTCAGCCACCTGCTGCCCGCCCAGCTGCTCGGCGGGGCGGGCGTGGGGCTGACGATCCCGTCCCTGCTCGGGGCGGGGAGCGCGTCGCTGACGCCGGCCCGGTTCGGCACCGGCAGCGGGATCCTCAACACCGGGCGGCAGGTGGGCACCGTGCTCGGCGTGGCCGGGCTGGTGGCGATCCTGGCCAAGGTGTCGCCGACGGACCCGCTCGCGGCGTTCCGCGGCAGCCTGGTGCTGGTCATCGCGTTCTTCGCGGCCGCGGGGGTGGTGTCCGCGGTGCTGCTAACCCGCCGCCCGGGTAGCGAGGATCTGAAGGTAGTCAGCCGGGGCGACGAGGGTGCCGTCGGCGGCGCGGTTGAACCGGTCAAGGCAGCTGGCTAGCTCGGTGGCCAGGGCCTGCTGGGCGTCCGGGCCGAGCCGGTCGAACAGGGCCCTGGTCGGGCCGACGTAGGTGCGGTTGAACTCGACCCGCGCGGCCGGGGAGATCCCGCACATGTCGGTGCTCAGCACGTGCGCGGTCAGCCCGGTGACGCCATCGCCGAGGAGCTCGCGGACCCGGGCCTCGGTGCCCCACTCGATCGGGCTGCGGGCGCCGGGCCGGGGCGGGGCGTACTGTGCGGCGATGGCCTGGATGGCGGCCATCACGCTGTCCGGCGTCCAGGCGGTCAGGCCGATGTGGCCGCCGGGACGGCAGACCCGGAGCAGCTCGGCCGCCGCGCGGGACGGGTCGGGCGCGAAGATCACGCCGAACGTGGACAGGACGACGTCGAAGGTGGCGTCGGGGAACGGCAGGTCCTGGGCATCGGCCTCCCGGGTTTCCAGTTCCAGGCCCTCGACCTGGGCGCGGCGGGCGGCGGTTTCCAGGAGCGTGGGCACGAAGTCGGTGGCGGTTACGTTGGCTCCCCGGCGGGCGGCGGCCAGGGCGGCGTTGCCGGAGCCTGCGGCAACGTCGAGGACGCGTTCGCCGGGGTGGATGTCGATGGCGCGGGCCAGGAGCTCGCCGACGATGACCTGTTCGGCGCCCGCGCGGGCGAAGTCGCCGAGGGACCACACGGTGCGGGCCCGTTCGGTCATCTTGGTGTTCAGGTCCGGTGGCGTGGCGGCGGTCATGATGTCCTCCCGTAATTTCACTACTTATACTAGGTAGTGAATACATTGATAGAGTAGCGGAATGCCAGGTGCTGTCAAATCCCGGCGGGGATACGACTCGCCGCGGCGGCGGGAGCAGGCGGCCGAGACCCGGCGCAAGATCCTCGACGCGGCCGGGGAGTTGTTCGCGCGAGACGGCTACGCCGCCGTCGCCATGCCCGCCATCGCCGACCGGGCCGGCGTCGCGCTCAAGACCGTGTACCTCGCGTTCGGCACCAAGGCCGGCGTGCTGCACGGACTGTGGGACGTCCGCCTGGGCGGGGACGACCAGCCCATCGCGGTGACCGAACGGCCCTGGTACCGGGAATTGCTGGCGGGCGACGACCCGGTGGCGCTGGTCCGGGCGGTCGCGCGCCAGTCGCGCCTGACCAAGGAGCGGGCCGGGGACCTGATGCGCATCATCAGCCAGGCGGCCGTGACCGAGCCGGCCCTGGCCGACCTGTGGGACCGGATCGAGACCGAGTTCCGCGCCGTGCTCGGCGGGTTCGCCGAGCGCCTGGCCGCGCTGGGGGCCCTGGCGCCCGGCGTCGACGTCGGTTTCTCGACGGACGTGCTCTGGACGCTCAACCACCCGGACACGTGGTACCTGCTAGTCCAGGGCTGCGGCTGGAGCGCGGACGCCTACGAGCAGTGGGTCGGGGACACGCTGGTCGCGCAACTGCTCGGGTTATCCCCGGCTCCGGTGGGTAGGAGGCGCGGCCTTGCCAGCAACTCGAAGGGAGGCGCCCGATATGGCCGTCACCGCGTTCCAGGATTACCCGCTCGCCGACCGCGACCGCGAGTGGGACGGAGCCGAGGCCGAGAAGCGGGTCCGCCGGTGGGCCGGGGCCGAGGATGAGCCGAACGAGAAGTACCGCGACGCCCACGTCTGGTACGACAGCGGCAGCAAGGACAACTTCACCGGCTACAAGCTGCTCATCGCCGATGTCATCGGCGGGAAGATCAGGGCCGTGCCGCGCGGGGTGA
The DNA here is from genome assembly GCA_036758545.1 of Streptosporangiaceae bacterium. Classification (GTDB taxonomy): domain Bacteria; phylum Actinomycetota; class Actinomycetes; order Streptosporangiales; family Streptosporangiaceae; genus Palsa-504. Next base: position 5,859 of record DAIOWL010000147.1, read on the forward strand.
TGGCCGCGGCCCAGGTCATGCAGGGCGCGCGGGGCGGCGCCAACCTGCCGGAGGCCGACATCGACCGGGTGAAGAGCCATCTGGCCAAGTACTACGCCAAGATGGGCGAGGAGGCTCCCTGGGAGCGTGGCTGACGGCTACGGCTCACGCTGGTCGCGGGCCGGGGTCGCAGGCCAGGGCAGGACGGTGAGGGCGGGCCACTGGCCGTGCCAGCGTTCGGTCTTGGCCTGGTAGACCCCGGGCGGGGCGAGGACCGGGTTGGGGCGCACCACCAGGTTGAACACGTCGGACAGGCCGTGCGGGGCGTAGACGCGCCACCGGCCGCCGGGTTCGGCGCGGACGCCGAGGCACGCGGTCGTGGCCTCGTAGGTATCGATGGCCGCCTCGGTGGACTGGTGCGGCGGGCATGCGACGCCGAACTTCTCCTCGTACCACAGGTGGACGCGGGCCTGGTTGCGGATCTGCACCGGGGCGGGCAGGTCGCCGAACACGCGCTGCCCGGCCTGGATGACCACGTCCTCGGCGGCCCAGGACAGGTCCGCGGCGTCGAAGTAGGCGAGGTCGTAGTCGAGGATGCCCGCCTCCGGCGGCTGGCCGCTGGCCACGTTCCACACCGTCTGGTACAGGCACCCCGCGACCAGGTACCAGCCGGGCAGGTCCAGCGTGGCCGCCCGGGCCAGCACCTCGGTCAGCGTGCGGTTGCGGCGCAGCGTCTGCTCGAACCGCGCCAGCTGCTCATCGAGGGGAAGCCGTCCGTCACAGGTCAACGCTGGTGCCGGGTTCGAGCCGGGTGACCTGGGCGCCGCTGGGGCCGGCGGCGACGGACAGCATCCGGGTCATCAGGCCGAGGCCGTTGTCGTTGAGGATCGCGTCGTGGATGGCGTAGCCGCGGGCGGGCGCGACGGCGCGGAAGTAGTCGATCATGTCGCCGGCCTTGAGCCACGGGGCGCTGATCGGGACCAGCAGGGTATTGGCCGGATCCTCGGGGACGGTGAACGAGTCGCCGGGGTGGAACAGCTCGCTGTCGACCAGGAAGCCGGTGTTCACCACCAGCGGGATGTCCGGGTGGATGAGCGCGTGGTCGACGCCGTAGACGTGCACGTCGAAGCCGGCCACCTCCAATGCGTCGCCGTGCCTGACCTCGTGCACGCGGTCGCCGAACTCGGCGAACTGGGCGCAGATCGACTGGTTGGCCCACAGGGTCACGCCGGGATCGCTGGACAGCGCGGCGCGGACCGCGTCGGCGTCCAGGTGATCCGGGTGCTCGTGGGTGACCAGGACCGCGGCGGCCCCGTCCAGGGCCGCGGCCGGGTCGCTCCAGCCGCCCGGGTCGATGACCAGGGTGGCGCCGTCCTTGTCCAGCCTGACGCAGGAATGCCCGAGCTTGGTGAGCCGCATCAGGCCACCATACTCAGGGCTGTTACCGTGCCGGGATGGGAATTCAGCTAAGCGAATCGGCGCTGCGCCTGGTCGACGGCAAGAACTACGCGGTGCTGGCCACGGTGAACCCTGACGGCAGTCCGCAGACCTCGGTGCTCTGGGTCGGCCGCGACGGCGGCGACCTGCTGTTCTCCACGGTGGAGGGGCGCGTCAAGCACCGGAACATGATGCGGGATCCGCGGGTCAGCGTCAGCATCATCGATTCGGCCGACCCGGAGAACTATGTCGAGCTGCGCGGCCACGTGTCGATGACGCCGGACGTGGGCCGGCGGGTCGACACGGAGCTCTCCTGGAAATACGACGGCCGGGACCCCGACGAGGACCGGCCCGGCGCGGTCCGCGTGGTGGTGCGGATGGAGGTGGAGAAGGCCACCGGCTACGGCGCCTGAGGCAGCAGCTCGTCCGGCCAGCCGAGGCCGGGTGAGATGTGCGTCCCGTCGACGAAGAGGAGCCGGCGGTCCAAGGCGGTCTGCCGGACGGCCAGCGCCTCGGCGTAGTCGGCCGAGGCGTACCAGGCCTGCAGCCGCTCCATGCTCGGGAATTCCACGATGACGATGCGGGCGCTGGCTGGCCAGGTGCCTTCGGCTACTACCGGGGCAGCACCGCGAACGAGGTAGCGGCCGCCATGCCGGGCAATCGAGCCTGCCGCCAGTTCGCGATAACGCCGACCCTGCGTCTCATCCAGCATCTCGACTTCGGAGATCACGTACGCGGCCATGATGCGATGATCTCAAAGCGCTTAGCGCGCCTCGATGTAGCCGTAGCGCATGCGGCCGGCCAGGCGGATGCGGAGGCGAACGGGCGCGTCGGGCTCGGCGGGCGGGTGAATGCTGATGTCGGCGTAGCGCGTCGTCAGGGAGTCAGCGTCCACGACCATGCCCCCGCCGGTTACCAGGATCAGGGACCCACCACGCATCTTCACGTCAACGTGCAACGTGTCGTGCCTGATCACCGCTTCGGTGAAATCCAGGTTCACGTCGCACCAGGACGGGTGCAGTTCCAGCCGCCGAGGAACCACCCAGCGGCCGGTGCGCTGGACCGAACCTCCGCGCTGGTCGATCCGGAGCACGTCCTCGGCTGGCGCGTTTTCCGGTTTTGGCTGGGCCGGGGGGGCGGCCAGGTCGGCGGTTAGCGGGGCTAGTTCACGGAACGTTCGGGAGGCTAGGGCGGCTTCCATGCGCTGCCTGAACTCGCCGGCGGTCAGGCGGCCGTCTGTTGTGGCGGAGCGCAGGACGTCTATGACGCGGTCCCGGTCGGCATCGGAGGCCCTCAGGTCGGGTGAACTGGCGGGTTCGGGAGGCTCACCTGTCGGCGGAATGTCGGCCGGCACGTCTTCTCCCCCCATTCCGCTCTGGGTCCTCGGGTTGCGCGGCGGTTCACGCCAGCGAGCTAACGCTACATCGCGCGCTAGCTGGGACGGCACTTGAGCGGGTGAGGCTCGGCTGACCGGCGCTAGGCGCTGCTGGTGCCGGTCACCGTGGCCCGGATACGCTCAACGATCTGGTTTGCCTCATCCTCGGTTATCTCGATGAACTCGTTTAGCAGGTCGCCGCGTTCTGCCGAGACCAGGGATGCGCTGCGCTCCCATTCGAGATCTGTAGTAAATGCTTCGTCGCGCTTACCGCCGACCTCGAAATAGATACGCCGGAAGACTCCTGCTGGCCGCTCACGGCTGCTGAGGTCGTTCACAATAGCGTAATACGTGACCTTATCTGTCATCTTGCCTCTAAGGGTAGTTGGGAATATCTGCGGCACCTGGCGGAACCGGAACGTCAGTAGTAACTTTTCTCTGAAATGCCTCCAGCACAAGCTCTTCGAACGCATCGGCTTTCTTGGTACGGAGTCGCTCATAGGCATTATGCGTGAGCTGTTTCGCCTCAAAGCTGATGCGCGTGTGGAACTGCACTTCAAATCGCTGGCCGCTATCCGGGCAGATCCACTGGCTATTAATTCCCTTATATTGCTCTCCGTCCCAGGTGTTCTTGACTTTCTCCAGCTCGAAACCTTGGTCTTTGAGACGGGTGATGTCAGCCCAGACACCCTGCGTGTAGCGAGACTCTCGATACTGAAACGTGTACCTGATCGCGTCGGGCAGATACCTAACCGCCTCGTCTAGGGAGAAGCTCAACTCCTTCATCATTCCAGAGACCTTGTCTTTAATACGGTCGCGGCCTTTCAGGCGACGATCAAAGCCGATCAGGTGTCGGTCTGGGTCTTGGCTCTCTATGGCGCGGAGCGCGGGCGTGATCTTCTCTCGCTCGCGGTCGGCGATTAGATCACATGCTGCTTCAACGCGGCTGTTGTCCGCAACTTTCAGGAACCTGTCGCCGTCGCCGCGCCAGGAACCTGGCGGATCGTTGGACGTGTCGACCGGCCTGCGTTCCTCGGGTGGCCACCTCCGCTGGTACTCCGCCCATAGCCAGCGGGATTCCGTTACGTTCCCGTTCCAGGTGTCTGCCGCGGCCTGCTCCTCTGCCGTGATCCGCTGCGCGGCGACGGATTGTTGTTTGGCATCGGCTATGCGTAGGTCGTTGTAACACTCCTCGTGGCTGCGCGTTTCGGCTTGGGTGCCGCCGGAGCGGGTGGTCCGGCCGCCTCCGATTTGATCGTCTCGGCGATCTGCGTGACCCTCTGGTGGCACGTCCGCTTCTTCGGGCAGGTCGACTCCCACGTCGTGTCACAGCCGTCCTGCATCACTGGGTGTGACACCATGCGAGTCAATCATTACATTAAGTAGCATGTAGGCAAGTGCGAATAGGGACCAAGGATCCGGCGCCACTCCGTGAAACGATTTCTGCCCGGAGCCGGTTCATCGGCGCGTGCCCATGCGGAACCACAAGAAGCGCCTAATCCCACTGTGTCACCACTCGTACCAGAGCCTAACGACAAGGATGCCGCTTTCATCCTGCTGGAGCTCGATGCCGTTTAGCCAAACGTCCCGGGTGGGGCGTCGCGGGAGCGTGGAAGGCAACACCAGTCACATCAGTACTGTCAGCACCGTATTCACCTGGCTTGGGTTGATCAAGACGATTGGTCTGCGGCCGAACGCAATGAAACCGGAAATTCACGGCGTCAGAACGCACTGGATCTGGGGTTTCATTGCGTTCCGGCTGGTCCGGCGCATACGAACCGTGATGCTGCCGACGTGTTCTGAGTCCGGTGGTGCCGGCGGGTCCTGAGTCCGGTGGTGCCGACGGTCCTGAGTCCGGTTTTCTGGGACGCGCCGTCGGCGAGGTCTGCATCCGGATCGCGGGACGGCGGAACCGTGGGGTCTTGGCATCAAGGCGATGCTGAGCCCGAGGCTGGCGGGCTGAGCTGGCCTGAGGGGTCGGGAGGGGACAGCTCGCGTTCGAGATCGTCGACGAACTCGAGGTGCAGCTCAAGGAGTCGGCGCAGGAAGCCGAACACGAGCAGCAGGTACTTGGTCCGGGAGGGACGCGTCTGCGCGAACGCCTCGGATTCTTCGAGCCGGACGAACAGATCGCTGATGTCGTCGCGGATCGTGGTGA
>DAIOWL010000148.1:0-10789 GCA_036758545.1 Streptosporangiaceae bacterium
GGTCATCAGGGAGCGGACCGACGCGCTGCTCGATTTCGTCCAGCTCTCGGACCGGGCCAGGGACAAGGTCGACCCGCTGTCCGGCGGCCTGAAGCGCCGCCTGACGATCGCCCGCTCGCTCATCAACGAGCCGGAGATCCTGATCCTCGACGAGCCCACCACCGGGCTGGACCCGCAGGCCAGGCACGTGGTGTGGGACCGGCTGTTCCGGCTCAAGCAGCGCGGCGTCACGCTGATCCTGACCACGCACTACATGGACGAGGCCGAGCAGCTGTGCGACCGGCTGGTGGTCATGGACCACGGCAGGTTCGCCGCCGAGGGCTCGCCCCGCGACCTGATCGCGCGCTACTGCTCGCCGGAGGTGCTCGAGCTGCGCTTCGGCCCGGACCGGCACGAGCTGGCCGTCGACAAGCTCAGGGACTTTCCCGCCGAACGGGCCGAGGTTCTCGCCGACCGGATCCTGCTCTACGTCACCGACGGGGACGACGCCCTGGCGGCGGTCCGCTCCACCGGCCTCGAGCCGCTCACCTCGCTGGTCCGGCGCGGCACGCTGGAGGACGTGTTCCTGCGGCTGACCGGCCGTCGGCTGGAAGACTGATGGCACCGGCTCTGCTGACCACTGGCGCGGTCCAGCCCGGCTGGCTGTCCTCATCGCTGTCTTTCCGCGCTTACCAGTGCTGGATGACGGTGTACCGGCGGATCTGGCGGTCCAGCATCTGGTCCAGCCTGCTCGGCCCGCTGTTCTACCTGGGCGCGATGGGACTCGGGCTGGGCACCCTGGTGAACAGGCACGGGACAGCCAGCCTCGGCGGGGTCAGCTACCTGGCCTTCGTGGCCCCCGCCATCCTGGCCTCCGGGGCGATGAACACGGCCATGGGCGAGGCGAGCTACCCCGTGTTCGGCTCCATCAAGTGGAACAAGCTCTACATCGCGGCGCAGGCCTCGCCGCTGCGCCCGGGCGACATCTTCCGCGGGCACCTGATGTTCATGACCATGCGGATCGCGATGAACGCCGCCCTCGTCACGGTGTACATGTGGGCGTTCGGCGCCACCCAGTCGGCCTGGGTGGTGCTGGCCTGGCCCGCCGCGACGCTGACCGGGCTGGCCTTTGCCGCCCCGATCGCGGCCTGGGCCATGACGCTGCAGACCGAGAACTCGTTCGCCTACCTGTTCCGGTTCGGCATGATGCCGCTGATGCTGTTCTCCGGCACGTTCTTCCCGCTGTCCCAGCTGCCCGGCTGGCTCCGCCTGCTCGCCTACGCCACTCCGCTGTGGCACGGCGTCGACCTGTGCCGCATGCTCAGCCTCGGCCATGTCGACCTGCCCCGGGCGCTGATCCACATCGCGTACCTGGCCGCGCTGTCCGCGCTCGGCATCTGGGCCGGCGCCCGCACCTACCGCAGGCGCCTCTATGTCTAAGGAAGCACTGCATGTCTAGCGTCACGCTGCGGATGCTGCCCCCGGCCGGCCTGCTGGCCCGGCTCAAGCGGGCGGGCAGCGACGCGGGCAGCCTGCGCCTGATCGAACGGCACACCCGCGTCTACCGGCACGCCTGGCTGGTGTTCGCGTCCGGTGTCTTCGAGCCGCTGTTCTACCTGCTGTCCGTGGGGCTCGGGCTGGGCGTGCTGGTCGGCAAGGTTCCCGGCCCCGGCGGGCACCTCATCCCGTACCGCGAGTTCGTCGCGCCCGGCCTGCTCGCCGTGTCCTCGATGAACGGCGCCATGTACGACTCGACGTTCAACATCTTCTTCCGGCTGAAGTACGCCAAGCTGTACGACGCGATCCTGGCCACGCCGATGCGTCCGGCCCAGGTGGCGCTGGGCGAGATCGGCTGGGCGCTGCTCCGCGGCACCATCTACGCGGTGGCGTTCATCCTGGTCATGCTCGCGCTCGGCCTGGTCCATTCGGCCTGGGCGGTGCTGGCCGTGCCGTGCGCGGTACTGATCGGCTTCGCCTTCGCCGCCATCGGCATGACCGGGACGACGTTCATGAAGAGCTGGCAGGACTTCGACTACGTGATCCTGATCAGCATGCCGCTCTTCCTGTTCTCCGCCACGTTCTACCCGCTCGGCGTCTACCCGCGGGCGGTCCAGGTGATCGTCGAGTGCACGCCGCTGTACCAGGGCGTGGTGCTGCTGCGCGACCTGACCCTCGGCGTGGTCGGCCCCGACCTGCTGTGGCGAGCGGGCTACCTGGCCGTGCTCGGCCTGGCCGGCCTGCTCGTGGCCGGCCGCCGCCTGGCCAAGCTGCTCCTCGTCTGACCCGCGCGGAGCGAGACAACGTCATGAAACCCGGGATCCAGTGCGTTTGAACGCCGTGGAATCGGGGTTTCACGCCGTTCAGGGCGACGCAGAGCAGCAGCGCAGAGGAGCGCAGGGGAGCGGGGGAAGCGGGGGAGTCGCCGCAGACAGGCGTACTGGTGGGTAGGTACGCTGGACGCGATCGCCAACCCTGTGGCAGCGGCCCATCGGAAGGTTGTACTCCATGGACTTCGGCTTTGACGCCAGGACGCTCGATCTGCGCAAGCAACTGCTCACCTTCATGGACGAGCGGGTCTACCCGGCCGAGGCGGTGTACACGGAGCAGGTCGAGGCGGCGGAGGCGCGGGGCCAGCTGTGGGAGCGGGCGCCCGTCACCGCGGACCTCAAGGCCGAGGCGCGCAGCCGCGGCCTGTGGAACCTCTTCCTGACCGGCAAGGCCGCCCAGGCGGTCCGCAAGCTGGACCCCTCGCTGCTGGCCGACCCGCAGCTGACCAACCTCCAGTACGCTCCGCTGGCCGAGATCACCGGGTGGAGTGGCGCGCTGGCGCCCGAGGCCCTGAACTGCGCCGCCCCCGACACCGGCAACATGGAACTGCTGGCCGAGTTCGGCTCGCCGGATCAGCAGGCCGAATGGCTCATTCCGCTGCTCGAGGGCAGGATCAGGTCCGCCTTCTGCATGACAGAACCCGACGTGGCCTCCAGCGACGCCACCAACATCGCCACCGCGATCACCCCGGACGGCGACGGCTACGTGATCAACGGCCGCAAGTGGTGGTCGAGCGGCGCGATGAGCTCGGACTGCAAGATCTTCATCGTGATGGGGGTGACCGGGGAACCAGGTGCCGCCGGCGAGCGGAGCCACAGCCGTCACTCCATGATCCTGGTGCCGAGGGAATTGCCGGGAATCACGGTCAAGCGCGGCATGAGGGTCTTCGGCTACACCGACGGGACGCACGGCGGTCACGCGGAGGTCCTGTTCGACAACGTCCGGGTGCCCAGGGACAACCTGATCTCCGGTGAGGGCGCCGGGTTCGCGATCGCGCAGGCCCGGCTCGGTCCCGGCCGTATCCACCACTGCATGCGGCAGATCGGCGCGGCCGAGCGTGCCCTCGAGCTGATGTGCCGACGGGCGGCCAGCCGCACCGCGTTCGGCAAGCCCCTGGCCGAGCAGGGCGTCGTCCAGGACTGGATCGCCGAGTCCAGAGTACGGATCGAGCAGGCGCGGCTGCTGGTGCTCAAGACCGCGTGGCTGATGGACACGGCCGGCAACAAGGGAGCGCACACCGAGATCCAGGCGATCAAGATCGTCACCCCGGCGATGGCGCAGTGGGTGATCGACCGGGCCATCCAGGCGCACGGCGGCGGAGGCGTCAGCCAGGACTTCCCGCTGGCCCACCTGTGGGCCAGCGCGCGCACGCTCCGCTTCGCCGACGGCCCTGACGAGGTGCACAAGAGGTCCCTGGCCCGCCGCGAGCTGCGCAAAGCCACCACCTGAACGAGCAGGAAGCCCCCAGCGCGCCGCCCGGACGAGCTGAGCGCTGGGCACTGGCGTGTACCAGGCCCGTTAGGGAGTCAAAAGGAGAGGAACACTAGGTGACAGAGAAAATCGCGATCGTGACCGGCTCGGCCCGCGGCATCGGTGCCGCCACCGCGCGCCGGCTGGCCACGGACGGGATGGCCGTGGCAGTCCTTGATCTGGACGAAGCCGCCTGCGCCGGGACGGTGAAGGAGATCGCCGACGCGGGCGGCCGCGCGCTCGCGGTGGGCGCCGACGTGAGCGACGGCGCCCAGGTCCAGGCCGCGGTCGAGCGGGTGGCCGCCGAGCTGGGCGAGCCGACCGTGCTGGTGAACAACGCCGGCGTGATCCGCGACAACCTGCTGTTCAAGATGACCGACGACGACTGGGACACGGTCATGGGCGTGCACCTGCGCGGCGCGTTCCAGATGACCAGGGCCGTGCAGAAGTACATGGTCGCGCAGCGCTACGGGCGCATCGTCAACCTGTCCTCCTCCTCCGCGCTCGGCAACCGCGGCCAGGTCAACTACTCCGCGGCCAAGGCCGGCCTGCAGGGCTTCACCAAGACCCTAGCCATCGAATTGGGCCAGTTCGGGATCACGGCCAACGCGGTCGCGCCCGGGTTCATCGCCACCGACATGACCGCGGCTACGGCGGAGCGCGTCGGCGTCTCGTTCGACGTTTTCCAGAAAGCCGCCGCGGAGCGCATACCGGTCCGCAGGATCGGGCAGCCCAGTGATGTGGCCAATACCATCTCATTTCTGGTCAGCGACGGCGCGGGTTACGTCTCCGGCCAGGTCATCTACGTAGCGGGCGGCCCCCTATGCTGACCGAGAGCGAGAGCACCCCCGACGCCATCCGCGACCGGGTCCGCGCCTTCCTGGCCGGACACGACCCGGCCGAGATGCCCGCGCAGGACTTCAACAACGCACGGTTCGACGCGGGCCTGGCCTGGGTTCACTACCCGGAAGGGCTCGGCGGCCTCGGCGCCTCACGGACGCTGCAGAACATCGTCGACGCCGAATTCGACGCCGCCGATGCGCCGGGTCATAACGCCGAGCTCAACGCGATCGGGCTGGGCATGGCGGCCCCGACCATCCTCGCCTACGGCAGCGACGAGCAGCAGAAGCGCTGGCTGCGCAGTCTCTGGACGGGCGAGGAGATCTGGTGCCAGCTGTTCAGCGAGCCCGGCGCCGGCAGCGACCTGGCCGCGCTGGCCACCCGTGCCGTCCGCGACGGCGAGGAGTGGGTAGCCAACGGGCAGAAGGTGTGGACCTCGCTGGCCCAGCACGCCCGGCGCGCGCTGCTGGTCGCCCGCAGCAACCCCGACTTGCCCAAGCACGCCGGGCTCACCTACTTCTCCGTGGACATGACCGCCCCCGGCGTCGAGGTCAGGCCGCTGCGCCAGATGACCGGCGAGGCCGAGTTCAACGAGATCTTCCTGACCGACGTGCGCATTCCCGACGCCGACCGGATCGGCCAGGTCGGCGAGGGCTGGAAGGTGGCCAACGCCACGCTGATGAGCGAGCGGGTGAGCATCGGCGCCTCCCGCGCCGCGGCGCGGGAGAGCGGCATGATCGCCTCGGCCGCCCGCACCTGGCGCTCCCGCCCCGAGTTGCGCACACCGGGCCTGCACGACCGGATGATGCGGCTGTGGACCGAAGCCGAGGTGGCCCGGCTGGCGGGGGAGCGGCTGCGCCAGCAGCTGGCCGCGGGCAAGCCCGGCCCGGAGGGCTCGGCCGCCAAGCTGGTCTTCGCCCGGCTCAACCAGGAAATCTCCGGTTTCGAGGTCGAGCTCGCCGGAGGTGACGGCCTGCGTTACGACGACTGGACCATGCGCCGTCCCGAGCACACCAACTTCTACGGCCGCGGTCCCGGCTACCGCTACCTGCGTGCCCGTGGCAATTCCATCGAGGGCGGAACCTCGGAGATCCTGCGCAACATCGTCGCCGAGCGGGTGCTCGGCCTGCCCGCCGAACCCCGCGTCGACAAGGACGTGCCATGGAAGGATCTGCCGCGATGAGCGATGAGATCCCGGATCTGCTCTATTCAGATGCCGAACGGGCGCTGTCAGACGCCCTCGCGTCCCTGCTCGCCGACCGGGGCGGGCTGGACAAGACACTCGCGCGGGTCGAGTCGGCGCAGACCTACGACGACAAGCTCTGGCAGGCCGTCGCCGCCGACCTGGGCTGCGCCGGGCTGCTGATCCCCGAGCGCGACGGCGGGGCCGGCGCGTCCTACCGTGAGGCCGCGGCCGCCGCCGAGGTGCTCGGCAGCCACCTCGCGCCGGTGCCGTTCCTCGGCAGCGCCGTCGTGGCCACCGCGGCCCTGCTGAGCGTGGGTTCCCAGGGCGGCCTGCTGGCCAAGATGGCAGACGGCGGCGTGACCGCGGCGCTGGCGGTCTCGTTCGCGGCCGGCCCGGGATCGGGCTTCCCGGCCTCGGTCCGGGTGGCCGCCCCGAAGCCCGCCGACGCCGGGAGCGGGGTGGCGCGGCTGCGCGGGATGGTCTCCGGGGTCGCCGACGCGCTGCCCGCCTCGGTCCTGCTGGTCCCGGCCGACGGCGTGCCGCACGGGCTCTACCTGGTTGACGTGGCCGCCGAGGGCGTGGCCAAGGCGCCCGTAACCTCCCTCGACATGACCAGGCAGCTGTGCGACCTGTCGTTCGACGACGCTCCGGCCACGCTGATCGCGTCCGGGGCGGGCGCCGAGCGGGCCGTGGACGCGGCGATGGCCGCCGGCGCCGGCGTCCTGGCCGCCGAGCAGACCGGGCTGGCCCAGCGCTGCCTGGATATGACCCTCGCGTACGTGAAGGAGCGCAAGCAGTTCGCCCGGCCCGTCGGGTCGTTCCAGGCCCTCAAGCACCGGCTGGCTGACCTGTGGGTATCGGTCACCCAGGCCCGCGCGGCGTCCAGGTACGCGGCGGCGTGCCTGGCGACCGGCTCGGCTGACGCCAACGTCGCGGTCGCGCTGGCCAAGGCCTACTGCTCGGAGGTCGCGGTGCTCGCCGCGCAGGAGTGCGTGCAGATGCACGGCGGCATCGGGTTCACCTGGGAGCACCCGGCGCACCTGTTCCTGAAGCGGGCGAAGGCCGACTCGATCGGGTTCGGCACCGCGGATGCGAACCGCGCGGCGCTGGCGTCCCTGGTCAACTTGCCGGCGTCATGAGCGGCCACGACGACGCGGACCTGCGGAGCCGGGTGGCACGGCTCTCCACCGAGCAGAAGGTCCAGCTGCTGACCGGCGCGGACTTCTGGGCCCTGTTCCCAGAACCCGACGCCGCCCTGCGCCGGGTCGTCCTGTCCGACGGCCCGGCCGGGGTCCGCGGCGAGACCTGGGACGAGCGGGACACCTCGGCGAACGTGCCGTCGCCGACCGCGCTGGCCGCCACCTGGGACTGCGACCGGGTGGAGGCGATCGGCAGGCTGCTGGCCGCCGAGGCGCGGCGTAAGGGCGTGGACGTGCTGCTCGCCCCCACGGTGAACCTGCACCGGACCCCGTACGGCGGCAGGCACTTCGAGTGCTTCTCCGAGGATCCGCTGCTCACCGCGCGGATCGGGGTCGCCTACGTGCGCGGCCTGCAGAACCAGGGGGTCGGCGCCACGGTCAAGCACTTCGTGTGCAACGACTCGGAGACCGAGCGGATGTCGGTGGACGTCCGCATCGACGAGCGGACGCTGCGCGAGCTCTACCTGGCGCCGTTCGAGGCCATCGTGCGCGAGGCGGGTGCCTGGGCGGTGATGGCCGCCTACAACGGGGTCAACGGGTCGACGATGACGGAAAGCCCGCTGCTGCGCGCCATCCTGCACGACGAGTGGGCCTACGACGGCCTGGTCATGTCGGACTGGACGGCGACCAGGGGCACCGAGGCGGCCGCCAGGGCCGCGCTGGACCTGGCCATGCCGGGCCCGGCCGAGCGGTTCGGGCCGTGGGGCGACGCCCTGCTTGAGGCGGTCAGGGCCGGGCAGGTCGACGAGACCCTCATCGACGACAAGGTGCTCCGTATCCTGCGGCTGGCCGCCCGGGTCGGCGGCCTCGACGGCGCCTCGCCCCGTTACCCGGCGCCCGTGGACGTTCCCCGCCAGCTGCGTGCGACCGCCGCGGCCAGCTTCGTGCTGGCCCGCAACGAGCGCTCGCTGCTCCCGCTGGATCGTTCCGGGCCCGACGGTTCAGGGCTGGGCCGGGTCGCCCTCATTGGCCCGAACGCCGAGATCGCCCGGACGCTCGGCGGCGGGAGCGCTACCGTCTACCCGCCTTACACCGTGTCCCCGCTCGACGGGCTGCGTGCCGCCGGGCTGGACGTGGCGTTCGCCCCGGGCACCCTCGGCCACCTGCGGACCGCGGCGGCCCGGGCCCCCTGGCTGCTGCGCCCTGACCGGGCCGGTGTAGGGGCTGACGTGCGGTTCTTCTCGCCCTCCGGCGAGGTGATCGGCTCGGAGCAGCGCGAAGCCGCCGTCTTCCGGTGGATGAACGGGTTCGCCGCGATCGGTGCCCCGGAACAGGTGGACCGGCTGGAGGTCAGCTGCCTGATCCAGGCGACCGAAGCCGGCACCTATCAGCTCGGCGTCACCGGCATCGGCCGGTTCCGGCTGCTCACGGACGAGGCCGTGCTCTTCGACGAGACGCTGACCGTACGCAAGGGCGCGGACGTCGGCGAGACCCTGATGGCCCCGCCCGTTCGGCTGGCCCCGCTGGCACTGGCCGCGGGGCAGTCGGTCACGGTCCGGCTCGAGCACGACGTGCACACCTCGCCGATGGCGAGTTTCGGCACGTTCTTCCAGCTCCTGCTGGAGGCGCCGCACGGCACCGACGACGAGGAGATGGAAGCGGCGGTCGCCCTGGCGGCCGGCAGCGACGTGGCCGTGGTGGTGGTCGGCACCACCGCCGAGGTGGAGAGCGAGGGCTTCGACCGCACCTCGCTCGCGCTGCCCGGGCGGCAGGACGAACTGGTTCGCAAGGTGGCCGCGGCCAATCCGCGGACCGTCGTGGTGGTCAATTCCGGCGCCCCGGTCCTGATGCCCTGGGCTGACCAGGTGGCCGCGGTGCTGCTGACCTGGTTCGGCGGGCAGGAATTCGGCAACGCGCTGGCCGACGTTCTGCTCGGCGAGGCCGAACCGGGCGGGCGGCTACCCACTACCTGGCCCGCGAGCGAGGACGGCCTGCTGTCCGCGCAACCGGACGACGGGGTCCTCACCTACACCGAGGGCCTGTTCATCGGCTACCGCGCCTTCGACCGCGACGGGCGCGAGCCGCTGTTCCCGTTCGGCCATGGTCGCGGCTACACCACCTGGTCCTACGACTCGATCACCGTGGACTGCGACGAGGCGAACCCTCTCGGAAGTCCCGGAGTCGCCGTATGCGTGGAGGTGCGGAACACCGGCGCCCGGCCTGGTCGCGAGGTCGTCCAGGTCTACGCGTCGCGCCCGGACTCGGCGGTCGAGCGCCCGGTCCGGTGGCTGGCCGGCTTCGCCGTGGTGGACGCGGACCCGGGCGAGACGGTGACCGTCGGGATCCTGCTGCCCGAACGCGCCTTCCAGCACTGGGCCGACGGCGGCTGGACGCTGGAGGCGGGCACCTTCGCCCTCGCGGCGGGCTCATCCTCGGCGTCCCTCCCGCTCACCGGTGCCGTCACGCTCAAGTAGGGATGCGGCTCACCGCCCGGCGGCTCAACCGGGCCACGCTGGCCCGGCAGCTGCTGCTGCGCCGTGAGCCGGTGGAGGTGACCGAGGCCGTCCGGCGCGTGGTGGCGTTGCAGGCCCAGGAGGCAGCATCGCCGTACCTGGCCCTGTGGAACCGGCTCGCGCCGTTCGACCCGGCCGCCCTCGACGCCGCGTTCGCGGGTCACGAGGTGATCAAGGCGACGCTGATGCGGATCACCCTGCACGCGGTGACCGCGGCGGACTACCCGGCGTTCCACCGCGCGATGGCGGAGTCGCTGCGGGCCGCCCGGCTGCACGACCGCCGCTACACCCAGACCGGGCTGTCCGCCGCCGACGCCGATGCCCTGATCCCGCACCTGGTGGAGTTCACCGCGGAACGCCGCACCAACGCGGAGTGCGAGGCGCTGCTGAACGTGCGGCTCGGGACGGACCAGCCGAGGGCGTGGTGGGCGCTGCGCACGTTCGCGCCGGTGGTGCACGCCGTGACCGGCGGGCCGTGGTCCTTCGGCTACCGGCCGTCCTACCTCGCCGCGCCGCTCCCGGGCCACGCGCCGGACGGCCGGGAGGCCTGCGTGCAGCGGCTGGCCTGGCGTTACCTGGAAGGGTTCGGCCCGGCCTCGGCGGCCGATCTCGCTCAGTTCACCCTGCTCACCCGGTCCGCGGCCAGGGACGCCCTGGACGCCATGGCCGGGCAGCTCGAGCGGCGGGAGGGGCCGGACGGCAGCGTGCTGTTCGACGTGCCCGGCGCGCCGCTTCCCGGCGAGGACACCCCGTGCCCGCCGCGGCTGATGGCGATGTGGGACAGCGTCCTGCTGGCCTACGCCGACCGTAGCCGCGTCATCCCGCCCGCGTACCGCGCGCTGGTCATCCGGCGGAACGGTGACGTCCTGCCCACGCTGCTGGTCGACGGCCATGTCGCCGGGGTGTGGCGCCCGGCCGGCGGCGGCATCGAGGCGACGGCGTTCCGCGAGCTACCCGAACGGGCCTGGCAGGAGCTCGCCGAAGAGGCCCGCGCCCTGGTCTCGTTCCTGGCCGCGCGCGATCCTGCGGTCTACCGCCGCTTTGCGCACTGGTGGAAAGAACTCCCGGCCGCCGAGGTCCGCCTCCTGCCTGGCTGAGGTTCAGCGGAGCTGGCCCGCCGCCTCGAGGTCGTCGAACAGCAGCTGGTCGACCGGTGGCACCCGCGGCCGGTCAGCGTAGCCGAACCAGGCCAGCTCGTCGATCTCGCTGCTGGCGGCCAGCGTGCCTGAGTACTCCCCGGTGTAGCAGCTCATCCGCACCGCCGTGCCGTCCGGGTGATCCGCCTGGTACGTGCCCGCGTGCCGGACCGTCTCTGGCCGCAGCGCGACGGTCAG
>DAIOWL010000149.1:0-10784 GCA_036758545.1 Streptosporangiaceae bacterium
ATAAGAAGGTTGGGGGTTCGAGTCCCTCCGAGCGCGCCCAGCTCACAGGCCCGTTGCCCGCCCGGCAGCGGGCCGCCTTTTCGTTTTGGGAGCCACGCCGGGAGCCACGGCCCCAACGTCAGCGCCCGAACAGAGCCAGGCTCATCGACTCTGCCGCCTTCCGCTTGTCGCCTTCGAGCAGGTGCCCGTACACGTCCTTGGTGATGGCGATGCTGGCGTGCCCGAGTACCTCGGAGACCACGTGCAGCGGCGTGCCCTGAGCCAGCATCAGCGAGGCACCCGAATGACGCAACTCATGCGCGTGCCAATGCCCCAGGCCGGCCCGCTCGCAGAGCCGGACGAAGGAATGCGAGAAGTTGTCCGGATCCATCGGCGTACCGGCCTCGCGGGCGAAGATCAGCCCGTGATCCTGCCACAGAGTCCCGGCCGCGATCCGGGCCTCAGCCTGGCGTGCCCGGTGTTGCCGGAATCTGGCTACCAGCTCGGGAGTAAGGGACAGCGTCCGCCGTGACTTGGGCGTCTTCAGCTCGCTGACCACCAGCCTGGTCCGGCGTCCCGAAGAGGTGTCGCGGTCCTTGACCCGCTTGATGCCGTGCGTCACTCCCAGCGTCCCGGCCTTCCAGTCCAGCGCCGACCAGTGAAGACCCAGCACCTCACCGCGGCGCATCCCGTAGGCGAGAGCCAGCACCACCGCCGCCTCGAAGCGGTAACCAGCCGCAGCCTCCAGGAGCTGCCGCGCCTGATCGACGGTGAGCGTCCGGCCATCTTTGGCCCTGATGCGCGGCGCAGCCGACAACCCGGCTACGTTTCGGGCCAAGATTCCTTCGCGCACGGCCTGACCGAGAGCGCGGCGCAGCACCGTCCGCATGATGCGGACGCTATTGGAGCTGTAACCCGCGTCCCGCTTCGCCTTCCACAATCGGTCGAGGTCGGCGACGGTCAGCTTGGCCAGCGGCATACGGCCGAGTGCCGGAACGAGATGCAGGCGCACCGTGTCCACGTAGTCGTCCTCGGTCGACTCTGCCACCGAGCCGGGCAGGTTGACGCTCAGCCAGCGATCGAGCGGCGCCGGGTCCGGCGCTCCCCGCGCCGGGCTCTGGCCTTGGGGAGGCCCGCCCGGCGCGCCCGCGCCGTCCCGTTCGTGCAGTTCCGTTGGTCAGGCTGGCTCACCCATCAAGCTGTCTAGTACTGCGCATTGCCGTCTTTACCGGCTCCGAATTGTCCCGCTCACCCCCCGTCGCCTCCAGGTGCCTGGTGGCGTCGCTGCGCGATTGGCTTTGCCGAGCCTGGACCCAGCGCACGTTCGCAACGACCGGGCAGCTATTGGGAAGACGAAGCAGTGCATACAGCGGAAAATCATGCAGCCCGGCGGGCAGTCCGCAGTTGGTGCATCCCCGAGTGTCAGACCTCGGTGACAGTCTCGGTGTCGGCCCGACGCTGGCTGGCGCCAGGATCGGTATTTGCCGGTGTCGTGAACGGGCCGACCACCCGCTCCCGGTTGTTTGCGGCGGCGGCAACCTCGACGCGCGCCCCGTTGGCCGTCAGCGGAACGATCACCGGGCCGTGCCGTAGACGCTTCACCTTGTCATCCGGCCCGGCCGCTCGCACCTGGCCGGTCATCCCGTCGACTGCTACCAGCTCGTTGCGGAACAGCGACGGTGCTTTGGCCCAGACGAGGACCTCTCCCACCCAGCGTCCGAAGCCGCGTTTCCACTTCGGGCGAAACCCCGGCACCTCGCCCTCAACTACACGGATCGCTCCCTTGAACGCCCCGGGCTGGTGTCTTTCCCAGGCCCGGCGGGCCAGCAGGACGGCGACCACTATGACGATCACGATCAGATCGACACCGAGCACCGCCAGTAGCGCGATAAGCATGTCTGATCCTCTCACCCTCTGGAGCGCTGCATCATCCTCCAGAGGGTGAATCTCAAAGACAAGGTCCATACCAGGAGGCAGCATTAACCAACCCAACGGCGCCCGTGCCAGGCCCTGTCACAGCTCGGTATAGCCCTTCAGGGCGTCAGTCGATCCCCAGCATGCCGAGCTATCGGGGCCGGGATCTCACCCTCTGGGGATGATCCCTCGGTGACCGCGGCGCCGGCATGATCTCAGCGTTGCCAGAGTGGACGCCCGGCCGCGGAGGCTGGGCAGGATGGCGCTGATGACCGAGTTAGGGGACGCGGATGACCGAACCAGCGAACGGCAGTGGCCGCCCAGGCGTAACCGTCGGACCGACGACCGAGTTCAGCCTGTTCTTCAAGGTCAAGGACGGGCATGCAGGCGACTTGCGGAAGGCTCTACAGGATCTGCAGAACCACCCCGGATACCGGCCGGGCGAGTACAACATGGCGATCGCGACCATTCACGAGGCCAGGTTCGTGCTGTTCGACGGCGACAGCCGTCTCCTTTTCGCGACGAGCTTCGACGGTCCCTGGGACGCCTACATGGACGACTTCTTCACATCCGGGCCGACGCTGGCACTGTTCGATGCCGTCTTCTCGCATGTCGAGGGCTACGAAGGTCTCCCGGACCTCGAAGCGGTGCAGGAGTTCGTCCTGGCCGCGCAGGTCACCGCAGCCGCGTACGCGAGGAATTACGGCGGTACCGTCAAGGAGATCCGCAAGGCACAGCGGGTGAACGGCGCTTTCCAGCAAGCGCTGGACGAGCCCAACGCCGGAGAGGCACTCGCGCACCCAGCGTTGAAGCCGCTGCTCAACGAGGCAGCGGACTGACCGCCGGGGCGGGCAGAACACCTTGTCAGACCACATCTCCGGCCCGCGCGCACTGGCCGATCCGATTGCGGACATCACCGATGTTTATGCGTTTCCGAGTCCGGAGCGCCCGGGTCACCTCGTGCTCGTGCAGAACACCCTGCCGTTCGCGCCGGCGACAGCGACATTCTCCGATGGGCTCGTGTACCGCTTCCGGCTGCGGGCGGTCGCGGTGATCGATGCCGAGCCGGGTCAAAGCCCATTCGACGTTCACGATGCCGAGGAGTTCGTGTTCGACTGTGTGTTCTCCGAGCCAGCCGGCGACGGGTCGCAGGAGTGCACCTGCCATACGCCGAGGGGGGAGACGGTCTCGTTCACGGTAAACGACGAGCACGGCGGCTCGGCCGACGGGGTACGAGCGTTCGCGGGGGTGCGCTGGGATCCGTTCATCATGGACGCCCCGGCGACGCTCAAGACCATCGCCGCCGGAGAGCTCGCGTTCACCGATCCCGGCTCGATCTACATGGATGGGAAGAACGTGCTGAGTCTCGTACTCGAGCTCGACTGTGCGAAGTACCTGCCCGGTGCCCAGCTGGTCGGCGTCCTCTCCGAGACGCTGACGCGAGGCAGGATGAACGTTCGCATCGAGCGCGTCGGCCGCCCGGAGGTGAAGAACCTGCTGCTCGCGCCGAAACAGTTCGATCCGGTCAACCGCGATCTGGAGATCCGGGACATCTACAACATGGAGGACGGGTTTCACCTCGCCGACGGCTACATCGGGGCATACCACGCACGGCTGAACGCGAATCTCCGCTTCTGGGACAGCCTTGACGGCAAGCCGGACTGGACCTATCAGGACGGCAAGCATCCCCTTACGGAGCTCATTCTCGCCGACTACCTGGTCGTTGACGTGACGAAGCCGTTTGCGGCGTCCGGGTCGTATTTCGAGATCGAGCGTGCGCTGATCGATGGGGGCGCGCACGCCACTTGCGGCGGGCGCGCGCTCAACGACGACATGATGGACACGATGTTGACGCTCCTGATCAACGCTGGCAGCGGCCCCGTTGTCAGGGATGGCGTCGACCAGGCTTCGAGGCCCGCGTCGGAAATGTTTCCTTACCTGGCGACGCCGAACCCGTCCCCGCCGGCACAGCCGGAGCACCACTAGCGTGAGGTCGCCGATGAGCCACAGCCAGGGCATAGAGCTGGATCTGGATGACATCCAGAGCGGCGTCCTTCATCCGCGCCCGTCACCGTATGTCGGCACCTACCTGCTGCTTCGGATCGACGATCGCCAGGCGGGTCGCGAGCTGGTCAGACGCCTGCACCCGTTGGTTAGATCCGGCCGGATCGCCCCCGATCCAGCCGCGGCGGGATGGATCACCGTGGCCTTCACGTACAACGGACTCAAGGCGCTCGGCGTGCCTGGGGACTCGCTGGCTAGCTTCGCGCCCGAGTTCCGTCAGGGAATGGCCGCACGCGCCGCAGAGCTCGGAGACGTCGGCGACAGCGCTCCCGAGAACTGGGAATCACCACTGGGAACCCCGCAGGTGCACGTCGCGCTCTCGGTGCTCTGCGCCGACTCTGCGCGCCTGGAGGCGCTGCGTGACAGGGCTCACCAAGCCCAGGAGCGCCTGCCTGGCGTTGAGGTGATCTGGCGGCAGGACTGTTACCAGCTGCCGACCGGACGCACGTCGCTCGGCTTCAAGGACGGGATCGGGCAGCCCGCGATCGAGGGCAGCGGCATCGCCTCATCGAATCCGCTTGAGCAACCGATCAAGCCCGGTGAATTCATTCTGGGCTACCCGGACGAGAGCGGATCGCTACCGCCCATGCCCGCACCCGAAGTGCTCGGCCGAAACGGCACGTACATCGTCTTCCGCAAACTCCACACGCGTGTCGCCGCCTACCGCCGGTACCTCCGCGCGAAGGCGAAGTCGCCAGCGGAGGAGGCCGAGCTCGGTGCGAAAATCGTAGGGCGGTGGCAAAGCGGCGCGCCGCTTGCAGTCGCGCCCGGCAGTGACGACCCAGAGCTTGGCGCAGACGACTCCCGAAACAACGCCTTTCTCTACGGTGATGATCCGCGTGGGTTCAAGTGCCCGGTCGGAGCGCACGCTCGTCGGGCAAACCCGCGGGATGCCCTCGAGGCCGATGGCAGCGTGAATGTCCGACTGCACCGCATGATCCGCCGGGGCACCAGCTACGGGCCGATGCTGCCCGACAAAGTGCTCGAGGACGACGGGCAGGACCGCGGCATCATCTTCGTCTTCGCCGGCTCACGCCCGAAACGACAGTTCGAGTTCGTCAAGACCCAGTGGCTGAACGACGGCATCTTCATCGGAGCGCCACCGGAAGCCGATCCACTCGTGGGCCGTCCCAGCGGCTCCGGCATGTTCACGATCCCCAGGCGGCCGATCAGGCGCAGACTGGCAGACATCCCGCCGTTCGTCGTCACGCGCGGCGGCGAGTACTGCTTTGCCCCCGGCCTGCGCGCCCTGAGCTGGCTCGGACAGCTCGAAACCGAGTAGGAGAAATGCGTGGCTTCAAACTCCACAAAGACTGACCGTTGGAAGACACTCGACTTCGGACCGCCTGCGGCGAGTGCCGGCGAACCGGGTGATCCAGTGCTGCTGGACTACCGGGGCGACGGTGCCATCGCCGTGATCACGCTGAACCGGCCACACGCCGACAACGCCATCACTACCGAGATGGGCGCGCGGCTCACCGAGATCCTGGAAACGATCGCCGTGCGCCCGGCCGTGCGGGTGGCGATCATCACCGGCGCGGGCGATCGCGCTTTCTCGGTTGGCAGCGACCTCAGGCAGCGCAAGAGCATGACCAAAGAGGACTGGCTTCGCCAGCGCCAGGACTTCGATCGCACCCTGTACACGCTCCGGGAGCTGAGAACGCCGATCTTCGCCGCCGTCAACGGCATTGCCTACGGCGGTGGATCGGAGATCACCCAGAGCACCGACTTCATCATCGCCGCAGAGAACGCGACGTTCGGCCAGCCCGAAGCCATGATCGGCCTGTCCGCCGGTGGCGGATCGCCAGTCTTCCTCCCGCGCGTCCTGCCGCCCGGCAAGGCGATGCAGATGCTGATGACGGGCGATCCGATCACGGCGCAGGAAGCGCACCGCCTGGGCATGGTGAACGAGATCCACCGGCAGTCGGAACTGATGCACGCGGCGTACCGAATCGCCGAGAAGATCGCCAGCAACTCACCGACCGCCGTACGGGCAGTGAAACGCGCGGTGCGCCTCGGCCACGGACAACCGACCGAGCAGGCAATCGCCATCATGATGGAGGCGCATTGGCGCTCGGCGGTCCACCCGGACCGCATCGAGGGCATCGGCGCGTTCAACGAAGACCGAGACCCCACCTTCCAAGACTCCGACTACTAGAACAGCCATTAGTCCCCCAAGGAGGCCAACGTGGATCTGGCAGACAATCTGGAAGACGAACGCGCGGCACTGACGATGATCCACTCCCAGCCATTCAACGCCGAAGCGCCACCGGAAGCACTCGAAACTGATATCACCCCGACGCTGCTGCATTACGTCCGCAGCAACTTCCCCGTTCCCGACCACGATGGCCGTCTCGAGATCGGCGGCGCGGTCGGGCGTCCCCACACGCTCACGCTCGACGATCTGAAAGCGATGCGCGCCATCGAGCGGGTCGTCACCCTCGAGTGCGCCGGAAACGGGCGCCTCGCGATGCGACCCCTACCCGCGGGCGAACCCTGGGGTGACTACGCGGTCTCCACAGCGACCTGGACGGGCGCACTGCTGCACGACGTGCTCGAGCAGGCCAAGCCGCTCGACACCGGCGTTGAGGTGCTGTTCGCCGGCGAAGACCATGGGTCGTACATCCTCAACCCCGTGCTCAAGGACATCGACGCATCCGACCTCTCCTTCGAACGGTCACTGACGCTCGTGCACGCGGCGGATCCATCGTCTGAAATTCTGATCGCCTACGAGATGAACGGCGAGCCACTCAACCCCGATCACGGCGCGCCGTTCCGCCTGATCGTCCCGCATTGGTATGGGGTCGCCTCGGTCAAGTGGCTCAAGCGAATCGAAGTGCTCACCCAGCCGTTCGTCGGCGAGTTCGAAACCGGTCACTACCTGTACCAGTGGGCCGATCGGGCCGCCGAACGCGTGACCCTCATGCGCCCCCGCGCCCGCATCACGGATCCTCGCAGCCGCGCCACGATTCGTGCCGGCGAGCCGTACGTCGTTCGCGGGAAGGCCTGGTCAGGCACGGGCCCGGTGACCAACGTCGACATCAGCCTCACCGGCGAGTCGGAGTGGCTCCCCGCGCATCTCGAAACCCCGAAAGGCCCCTACCAGTGGCAGAACTGGTCGTTCGAGTGGGTGCCGGCGGATGCCGGCCGCAAGAGCCTCCGCGCCCGCGCGACAGACGTCGCCGGAAATGCGCAGCCCGAAGTGCCGATCTGGAACAGGCTCGGTTACGGAAACAACGCGATCGAAGTGATCTACGTCGACGTCGCTAACCCATCCGCAAGCACGACGAAACGGGGATCATAGGATCTGCCGGCAAGAGCGCTGTCCACGGCCCCGCCGTACGGTTCTGGCCGCCCGAAACGCTCGCCGAGATCACCGCGCTTAGGAACCGGGTGGCGAGCAGTGAAGGCGGAACCTTCGAGCTGATGCTGATGCGCAAGGCCGGTGCACGGTTCGAGGCCGAGTTTCCGGTGCGTCTGGCCCACAATCGAGACCGAAGCATGTCTGGTAGGCCGACACACTGACACGGAAGAAGTCATGCCGTCTCGCAGTCATCATGCTGCCACGTCCCGGACGACCGCGGAAGCTGCAAAGGTCCCCCACCAGACTGCCGCCGGATTGTGATACGCCTCCGGTACGGCATCAAGGGCCGATCTGACCGCAGGACAACCAGCACAGGTGAAACTGCCTGGTTAACGTACACGCGAATCAGCCCTTGACACCTCCCCTGCGGCGAATAGATCGGCAGCAGTCAGCCCGATGGGGGAGAGGGGCGGCTGACAGCAACGGTGACAGCAACAGCAGCAGCCACTGGCTAACAGCAGCGACCGGCGGCAACGCATAACGCTCGCTCAATTCGCGCCAACTGGGCATATGTCCGGCCTGAAAAGCGGACGGCCCCAGGCCCGGCGAACGGTCAGGCAGATCTTGGCTTACTGGGAGCCACGCTGGGAGCCACCGGGGCGAACGACTCTCTGAAATTCCGGACCCACCTGAACAACGGCCCGGAACGAGCCCGAGGTCACGAACTGATCTGAACGGACCTGGATGCCTGCACAAGTATCTACGGATTTGAAGGTCGTGGCCGCCGCGTGCCCGATGAGGCGCGCGAGCACTCGCGATAGGGCGGGAAGCTTCACGTCGTCTCCCCGAGGCGCGCGCGGACCCAGGAGGGCCTTACTGTATCTGCCTCCAACTCCGCCAGGCGAAGAGCCGCAGTGATTACGAACTGAACGCAGTAGTCGTATTCGTCCCGACTCGGGGCATAATCCCAATCTGCCTGCACCTGCCGGTGTTCTCCGGCGCCGTACACCTTTGGCGTAAGCTGGTCGAACCGGTTGTACCGCGCATAATCCAGACCGACAGCCATGACGCGCATGCCTCGCTGGATGGCGGCTACTACATCATTGAGCTTAGCAATATTGTCATCAACCTTTCGGCCGATCGCCTCCAGGCCCCGGGCTTGGTTCGAGCGGATCTGACTGCCGATGGTATTCAATGCCTGTCCCACGCCGATTGGGAATCCGGGGCCGCCCTTAATATCAGGACCAAAGCCGTATGCTTCGGCGGAGCCGAAGGACCGCCCTGCATACGGAACGAACAGCCCAGCGAAGGCCTCGGACAGCTCAGCCATCGCCTCTTTCCTATCCCCGGCGGCCTCCGCAGCCGCTGCAGCCTTCAGGCTGACACGGGCCCCCTCCTGGGGCACCAGGTCTGCCATGTCGATACTGGCGAACTCTAGACCGAAGACCTTGGGTGTGTTGTCCTCAAGGAAACCGGTGACCGAGGAGCGAGCGTCGTCGACAGCCTCGGCGCTCGGAAGAGCACCAAGGTGCTTCAGGTCATTCCGGACGCTGATGAGTCGGCCGATTCCATGCTGGCCCGACAACTCAACGCCGGTGAAGCCGCGGCGAGGCCGGAGCACAGTCCAGTACTGCAAGAGACTGCCGTCCCGGGACACGGGACCGGCTTGCAGGTGATCGGCCGCCAAGATCAAGAACAGCTCGGTGATGTCGTGGAAGGTCAGGATGCTAGCCGCCGAGAGCGGCCGTGGCTGACAAAGGTTCGGCTGCTGCCAACACTGCGCCAAGCAGTAACCAGCTACCAATGCATAGCGGCAGGGGGCATGGAACACCGGCCCAGGACACAGCCGCCCCTTGACACTCCTGGACGCACCGCCCATTCCTACGTCAGATGCTCCCGTGCCCGCTGCGTGCGGATCAGGCGGTCATGCTGGCCGACAGGAAGCAACTGGGCGGAGGGCTGATTTGTGCACGGATTTGTGCACGAGACGCGGCGGGATGGGTTGAGACGAGGGAGATGTAGCGTCCCAGGCATGGACGCCCGCCGTCCGTCGGCCGAGGTCAGCGCGGCGGCCAGAGACCACGCGAGACGTCAGAGACGTGCGTCGTATGGCTCATAACCCAGCGACGACTGGCAGTATCCTGACGTGCCGGCAAGTGGCCAAAACGAGGACGCAACCGCTGGTCGAACGGCCAGCGGCGCATTACGAGGGGCCTGCTCCCCCGCTCCCATAGCGTGACCTGCACAGATAGCACGACGGATCGCACCAGAAGCGCTGATTGCACTGGAATTTCGCGGCCACCCGTTCCACGGCCAGCGGTCGACCGCCGCTCGCCACCGCACTACCGCGCGGACTCAGCGGCCCGCTCCCTGGTATGAACGCCGGCCAGCCGTCGCTGGGTTATGAGCCATACGACGCGCGTCTCTGCCGTCTCGGGCTGTCTCCTATCATCGTGTTGAGCTCGGCTGACCTGCGGTGTGAAATCGTTTCGGGCCTTGTGCGTCTCCCCCCGCTTCAGTCTGTCTCGCCGTATCCCGTGCACCAACGTGTGCAAATCTGGTTCGCGATGAGATGCTTCCGGCCTGGAATCTGGCGGAGAGCCGATTCCAGGCCGGAAGCGGGTTCTCAGCCCTTGCAGCCTGGGATGGTCCCTGGCGGGGCGCAGTTGTCGGGGATGTTCTTGGCGACGACGGTGAACTTAAGTGTCACCGGGCTGCCGGGGACGGCGAAGATGCCGCCGCCCTGGGCGGCCTTGTTGCGGGTGACCTGGCTGAACTTGATGGTCAGCGGGCCGCCCGGAGCCGGGCCGCTGCTGGTGATGGTGGCCTCGACGATCCCGCCGCCTTGCCCGGAGGCGGTGTTGCGGCTGATCTGGCTGAAGGTGATGGTCAAGACGCCGCCGTTGAAGGTGCCGCTAACCGGCCCCAGGTTGATGTTGGCGATGCCGCCGCCCATGCCCTGGTCGCCGGCGCTGTCGGCGGGGGCCGTGTTGCCGGTGACCCGGCTGCCGTTGATGGTCATCACGCCGTGGTTGAGGATCCCTCCGCCCGCGGCGCCGGGGGCGGTGTTGCCCTCGACCTGGCTGGCGGTGATGGTGGCCGTGCCGCCGTTGGCGATGCCGCCCGCGCCGGCCATCGGGCCGCCGTTGGCGGTGTTGCCGTTCACCTGGCTGAACTTGACGACCAGGATGCTGGAGCCGGGGCCGCCCTGGCCGCCGGGGCCGCTGGCGATGCCGCCGCCGCCCACGGCCGCGGTGTTGTCATCGACCTTGCTGGCGTTCAGGATCAGCGTGCCGCCGTGGTTCAGGATGCCGGCCGCGCTGTTGGTAGTGGTGTTGTGGTCCACCTGGCTGAAGTTCAGCACGGCGGTGCCCACCGGGCCGGTGCCGAGTGTGCCGGAGGCGATGCCGCCGCCGGAGCTCATCATCCCGCCCGCGGACGCGTTGCCGGTGACCCGGCTGTGGTTCAGGACCAGCGTGCCTTCCAGGTTGAAGATGCCGCCGCCGGGCCCGGGAGTGTTCCC
>DAIOWL010000150.1:0-10783 GCA_036758545.1 Streptosporangiaceae bacterium
CCCAGAGGTCGAGGGTTCAAATCCCTCCCCCGCGACCAAGGCCAGAGGCCCTTTCTCGAACAGAGAAAGGGTCTTCTGCATGTGGTTTGCTAACGAGGCCGTGGCCGCCGTCGAGGCGAGCGACCCGCCAATAATCAGTTCGGCGAGGGCATTAGCGACCTGACGGTCGGCTTCCAGGTCGGTTTGGAAAGACTGCCTCATCGTCAAGCGCGGCTCCGCCGCGTGCGGCGCGCTCCGCTCCGCGCTCCGCGTTGGCGGCCCGCGCGCGGGAATACACGGGATGCTGCACTCGGCGACCAGCGAGGTCAAGGCTGGTTGCCGCGGACCCTTTTAACCTCATCTGAGGTCAGCCGGGCGATGACCGCAGCCCGCGTGGCTGGATCCAGGGCATCAAGCTGGTCCTGGATATTCTGCACGGCGGCTACGGCCTCCTGGTGTTTTTCGCGAAGCAGGTAAGCCGCAGCGGCCAGCGCCGCGGCGGCGGCCGCCAGCAGTGCCGCCCGGATGATCCGCGTCGATGCGTTCATGTACCTACCTTCTCCACGCGTCACTGATCGCTATCACGCTGGGTCCGCAGCCTCATGGTGACGAAATCGCCTGTGCAATACGCTCAGGACCGCTAGGAGCATCCCCCTTCCTCACCCGAGTCACAGTGCCACCTGGCTCCTTCCCGCACGAGGCGAGCTCGAATCCTTGGTGGTGTGGCCCTCGGGCTGGCTCAGCGCGAGTTCCCTGGTCCTTGGCCAGGCTGTTAGATTGGTCTCACAGAGGCCAGCTGAAGCTTCCAGGGGAGTTAGGTATGACAACACCCCAGCCGGGCTCGGACGGCGACGAACTGGGACCAGTCGATTTCCTCGCGATCGAGTTTCCGGGCGGTCGGCTCACCTCCCCGGGCTTCGAGCAATTGCTTTCCCTAGCCGACCATGGCGTGGTTGACATCCTGGACATGGAGTTCATCACCAAGGACGCCGACGGCAGGAGCAAAAAGGTTGACGTCTGGGAGTTCGCCGTTCCCAGCGGTGTCGACCTCAGCGCCTGGGCCGGGGCGTCGTCGGGCTTGCTCGATGACTCCGACATTGGCGAGATCTCGGCGGCGATGCAGTCTGGCAGTGTCGCCGTCGTTGTGATCTACGAGAATCGATGGGCTCTCGGCCTGGTAGACGCCTGGCGGCGCGACGGCGCGCGGCTGATTGCCAGCGGCGGATTGTCCGCAGACGACATTGTCGCTGCCCTCGATGCGGCCGAGTCGTCCTGACCCAGCAGCACTCCTGACTGACCAACGACGAGGAGGTCACCGTGGGCCTATTGAAGACCGCCGCCAAGGTTGCGGTTGCCAGCTCCGTGCACGGCCGGATTCAGCGACGGCAGCAGGCCCGGTGGGCAGCGCAGGACCAGGCCAGTGCGTCATCTGTGCCCGCTCCGCCACCGCCAGCGCCGTACGCGGCCCCGGCGCAGCCGCAGCAGGCCTTCGCCGAGCCCGTCCCGCCGCTGCAGACCCCATCTGCCCCGGCGCAGACAACCGACATGAGTGAGCGGCTCGTTCAGCTGAAGCAACTCGGCGAGCTGCTGTCGGCGGGCGTGCTGACTCAGGCCGAATTCGAGCAGCAGAAGATCCGCATCCTGAACGGCTAACTTGACGGCCACCGCCGGTCGGGTCCGATTTCGCCCTGCGAGCTCTATGACCATGGGCCGAACGCCCATATGACGATGGGTCAAACGTCCCGACGGGCTTTCCTGACAGCGCCTAGCCGTTGATCCGTTCGGCAGCCTCGCCACTACAGAAACGCGAGAAGCAGACAGCCGGTCGACGGCGCCGCCCCACCGAGAACTTTGCCTACGTGCTACAGGCGGGTGCCCCCGAGATGCCCTGAACTGCCATCAACTGCCATCGATCGCCACCAGCAGCAACCTGCGAACATGAAGCTAGGGCAGGCTTTGAGCCCGCGAGCAACGCACGGGAACACCCTCGTAATGCGTAGGTCGCCGGAAATCCCCGATCCCGGCCCTTACCGGCGGAGATTCCGCCCGCAATCCCGCCCGGGGTGGCTGAGGTGCTTGGTCGGCTGGCGCGCCCGGTGGAACGCTGATGGCCATGAAGGACAACGACCGCCTGCCGGGCCGAGGGGCCGATGCTGACCGCGCTGTGAACGACCCGGGCCGCCTGGCCGAGTATGAGGCCAAAACCCGGGAGCCGCTTGACCTGCTGGCCCTGGCCACGCTGTGGCTCGTCGTGGTGCCCTGGGGCGACTACGGGCACGACGCGAAGTGGGTTGTGCTGGGCTTCCGGCTTGCCCTATCCGTCGTCTACGGGATCGACCTCGCCATCCGCAGCGCCATGGCCCCCCGCCACATGCACTATGCGCTCACCCATCCGCTCGCCCTCGCCTCGGTCCTCTACCCCCCGGTGCGCGTGTTCTTCAGTTTCCGGCTGGTCCGGTCGATGTTCCGGCGCGGGCACCTGGCCCGGTTCCTGACGGCCGCCGTGGTGCTGGTCCTCAACGGCGCGGTCATCGTGTACCTGTTCGAGCGGCACGCCCCCGGCTCCAACATCCACACCCTGAGAGACGCGGTGTGGTGGTCCTCCGTCACGGTCACCACGGTCGGCTACGGCGACTTTTACCCGGTCACCGCCGGGGGACGGATCACCGCGTGCTTCGTTATGGGCACCGGGCTGCTCACGCTGGCGGTGGTCACCGCGCAGGTGGCGTCCAGTTTCGTCGCCCAGGGCCCCAGTCGGGCCAGGCCCGCCGCCCCGCCCGGCGAAGCGGCCCGGCGTGAGGTGACGCTGGCCGAACTCGACCAGCGGCTAGCCCGGATCGAACACCTGCTGACCGCTCTCCGTCCTGGCAGCTCCCCTGGCAGCATCGACGGCGGCTGACAGCAACGATGACAGCAACAGCAGCGACCATCGGCCGGCAGCAGCGACCGGCGACAGCGCATAACACTCGCACGATCCATGCCAACTTGGGATATGTCCGGCCAGAAAAACGGACGGTCGGCAGCCTCGTCCCCCCATGACCCGGAATATATGCGGAATGATCTTGATCGCGGGCAGCGGCAGAGCGCATGCAGGTAAACCGCACAAATTCGCGAGATAGGGTCGGCGGCCTCCGGAGCCGTGAACGGGTGGCCGTCTTCCTCGGTTCAGATTATCCAGCTCACACCCGCCGCAAGCCGCTGGGGTCTCGGCCGCCGGCATGGGCCTCGCGCCTTCCTTCGCAGTGCAGGACCTAAGCTTCCCGCTCCGTTCCCATCCGGGTCGGGAGATTGCCCGATGTGCTTGTGATATGCGGCTAGGGCCTCCTGCAGGGCGCGTGGCCCGCGAAGCCGTTGAAGCTGAGGCGGGACCTCGGTGTAATCCACATACGGATGATCGCCGCAACTGGGGCAGATGAGCTCAAACAAGCCGGTATAGCCGCCCTTGAAGTGACCGTCCACGATGCGGACCGGCTGGTTCCGGACAACTGCCGTCCTGCCGTGACCGGCCTGACCGGCAAGTGGAGGTGTCATGACGCCGTATGGTTCTATGCGCAGCCACGGGTCACAGAGATCGGGCGGACGCAGCGCGGGACCGGCACCCGGCCGGGGACTGTTCACGACGTCAGGGGTCTGGGGACTGCTCACGTAGCTCACCGCCAGGCGGGTAGTTCCTGCCGCCGCCGGGGGTCTAGAGCAACGGTGTCCACATATCACCATACGGTAGCCCTCACGCACTGCGCAGCGGATTCCAACCGAGTTGAACGGAAGCGGCGACAGTGCTGGGCCCGGCGGTTCGGGACCAGCAGGCCGTGCCTAGTGCGTCCGATCGGGCGGTCCGACAGGGGTACTCCCGGTCGCTCACGGACCCAACGCCAAGACGATGACCTGCGTGATTCCTGGCCTGGTTGGGTTCAGTCGCAGCCTTCCAAGCAGCGGGTCGCGTAGGGCGATGCCTACGGGTCGCTGGGCCATTAGCGGGCCATTAGCCAGGGTGAACAGCGGTCAATCACGGCTACTGACGGAGATCGAAACTGCCAGCTCAGCAGGCTTAACGGCCGTGCGCAATACACCTTCCAGGCTGGACTTACGCCTAGGTGAGCGCGTATCGAGGTCGGGTAGGTCACGCGGTTGTTTCGCGAGCCTGAACGGACGGCCGTGGCCCAAGGACAGCAGCTGCCACGATGGCAGATCAAACGCCTGTTCTGTAAACCGATTTGTAAACCGGACGCGGCGGGACAGCACGAGACGGGGGAGACGGAGCCGACGGAGCGAGACGGAATCTGTCCTGTCCGCCGAGGTCACCACGCCTGCGAGAGACGGCCCGAGACGTCAGAGACGTACGTCGTGTGGCTCATAACCCAGAGGTCGAGGGTTCAAATCCCTCCCCCGCTACCAAGGCCAGAGGCCCTTTCTCGAACAGAGAAAGGGCCTCTGCATGTGGTTTGTAAACCTGATTTGTGTACGGCTTGGCTGGTGCCGCGCAGGCACGCGCGCCGACGACGCAGATAGATCCCGACTTGCCGAATTCTCCTTAATCAGTAAATCAAGGCGGCGCCGCTGCGCGGCGCCGCTGGCTCGGCTCCTGCACCGGGCTCGGCCTGGGAGGTCCACCCAGGGCAAGCCGGGCCATCCTCGACCCAAGTGAACCTGCGATGGGCGATGCCATCCCCGTGATGAGCGGGCGATACTCGCGGGTGCTAGGAACAGAGGCCGGACGCCCGGGCCGGGATTGGCCGTTTACCGATCGTGGTGTCCCACCTGCCCGGCTTGCCCTCATCGATGGCGCTGGCTGGGTATCGGCGTGGCGAACCTCCCTCGGCAGCGACATACACCGCACCAGTCAGAATGACTCGCCAAGGACGGATACCGACGTACTCTGCAAGCGCGTGCGATCTGTCGAAACCGAGGACGGGATCATGGCCGAGTCGAGCACCGCAAGGACCAGCCGACACGCGTTTGAGAAGGTCCGGGGCCGTGTCCAGGTCATCCGCGGCTGGGCTGAGCAGACGCTGCTGTGGAAAGTATGGGATCGGATGCTCGAAACGGAGTTCGTCGACCGCGGCATCGCCCTGGCGGGCAAGGCGTTCATCTCGTTCTTCCCGCTTATCATCGTGGTCGCCGCCTTCACGTCCGCGCACCTGCGCATGTCCATCCTCACAACGGTGACTCGTCGTCTCGGCATCACTGGCGCTTCGCTGGGCACGGTCAAGGAGGCGTTCTCCTCCGCAGAGGACATCCGCCGGGCCACCGGCCTGCTCGGCCTGGCCCTGGCGGTCTTCTACGCCACCTCGTTCACGACCGCGCTCCGGCGCGCCTACCTCCGCGCCTGGCGTCGGCCCCCCGCGAAGGGGGCCGGCAACTACGTCCGGGGGGTCGCCTGGGTGGCGGCATTCCTCGTCTACCTGGCACTGCTGGGCGGCGCGCGCAACGTCCTGGGGAACGGCGCAGGGATAGCCGCATTCGTCGTAGTGGCGCTGGCCTTGTCCACTGCCATCTGGTGGTTCACCGCCTGGCTGATGCTCAAGGGGCAGGTGCGGCTTCGGGTTCTGCTCCCCAGTGGCCTGATCACGGGGACTGCCCTTTCCGCCTATGGGCTGTCGGCGACGCTGTGGATGCCGAACAATGTGACGAGCAACAATCACCAATACGGCATCTTCGGGGTGGCGCTCGCCCTGGTCGCCTGGTTTTCCGGCGCCGCCATCTGCATCATCGTCGGCGCCTGCGCGGGACCGGTGCTGGCCGAGGACCCGGGGCCGATCGGGCGCCTGGTCCGCGGCGGTGCGGCATCTCCCCTCGTCGAGGGTGCCCTGCCCCCGTTGCCTCCCCCGGTGCGATCGCTCCGTCTCGCCGATGCGTTCTCCCCCAGCGATGACGACATCCCTCAAGAGCCCGAACGACCCGCGAAACCCTCCCCGGTAGAGCAGAGGGCCGACGAATGACTCAGAGCAGCCCATTAGAGGAAGGTCGGTAGCCGCAGACGGCCATGATCTGGAATACGCGCGGAATGATCCTGACCGTCTCAGGGGACCAACGATCGAGTCCGAGCAGGCAGAAGGCACAAATTCGCTAGTTGGGCGAGGCCGCCTCCGGAGCCGTGAACGCCTGGCCGTCTTGCTCGGTTCAGATTATCCAGCTCACATCCGCCGCAAGCTGCTGGGGTCTCGGCCGCCGGCACAGGCACTGCGCCTTCCTTCGCCGTGAGGGACCGGCTGGTTCCGGACAACGGCCGTCCCGCCGTGACCGGGCTGACCGGCGAACGGAGGCGTCATAACGCCGTTCGCAAGCCTGGACGTGACGGCCACAGCCCGAGGACGGCAGCCGCCAGGATGGCGGGAGGGCGCAAGTGCCGTCTGCGCGAGGGCAAGTGTCAATTAAGAGCGCTGTCAGCGCACGGTACGGTCAGCTCTTGAGGGCTTCCTGCAGCTCGCTGGTGATCTGGTCGGTAGTGGCCTCCACCAACTCTGACGAATATGAGAGACGTAATTTCAGAGCTGGTGCGGCCTCATTTTCAGCTCGACAGGGTGATCTCGGTAACCAGGCCGGAAGTCCCAGACGAACGCTAACCCGACCGATGAAGATGACGCCGTTCCTATTGGGCCGGTTCGGAAAACAAAGAACTTAGCGCAGCGCGTTGCCGAATAGCCCTAGGTAAATCAATAATCAAGGCGGCGGCGCCGGCGCCGCCGCGGGCCGGGACGCCAGCGCCTCCCTCTGGCCTTAGCGGCCCCGGTCGGCGCGCGCCCGGCCCTCTGACTGCTGGGCCTCTGCTGATCAACCGGCCCAATCGCAACGACCGCAACGGGCGGGGACGGCGAAGTCCGCGCACCCGTGGCCAGAGCCTCATCCGAGCGCAGATCGTATTCCGCCGTCCGCTCTGGTCAAGCAGCGGCTAACCGCATGATCCTTTGGCCCGCCCCTCCACACGGGCACAACCCGGGACGCGATACTTAGCGCATGGGGTTCTATTGTCGAGTCAGCCGGGGCGGACGGGGAGGGACTCCAGGCCGTTCATCAGGCTGACGGGACGCCAGCGGAGTTTCTGCGGGGGGACCGCGAGCGAGATTCGCGGGAAGCGGGCGAGCAAGGCGCCGAGGGCGACCTCGGCCTCCATGCGGGCCAGGGGAGCGCCCAGGCAGTAGTGAACGCCGTGACCGAAGGCTAGGTGGCCGCTGGCATAGCGGCCGAGGTCGAGGCGGTCAGGGTCGGGGAACTGGGCGGGATCCCGGTTGGCGGAACTGGTCGCGGGGAGGACCCACTCGCCCGCTGGGATCACCACGTCGCCAACGGGCAGGTCCTCGGTGGTGAACCGGTCGTTCGCGTGGTTCACCGGGTTCGTGAACCGGAGTAGTTCCTCGACGGCCGCCGGGAGCAGCGACGGGTCCTGCCGCAGCTGGGCCATCTGCTCGGAGTGCGTCAGCAGCGCCAGTGTGCCGGAGGCGATCAAGTTGACGGTAGTGTCAAAGCCCGCCATGACCAGCAGGTAGACCGTGGAAAGGATCTCGTTGCCGGTCAGCTCGTGTGCGGCGCCGTCGGCGCCGGCGGCGCCGACGTTGTCGCGTGCGACGACGAGCGCCGATATCAGGTCGTCGCCGGGCTCGGCGCGCCTGGCGGCGATCAGCTTCGTGAAGTAGGCGGCCAGCGCCCGCTCCACACGCTGGTGCTCCGCGGGCTCGTCGTAGGCGGCCACGGTGACCGCGATCCGCGCGCGGTCCCCCACCGGGATGCCGAGCAGCTCGCAGAGCACCGCGATCGGGAGGGGGCGGGCGTATGCGCCGAGCAGGTCGATGACGTCGTCGCGTGCCGCCGCCATCTCGTCCAGCAGGCCCGCGCCGATCTCCTCAGCCCGCGGTCGCAGCGCCGCGCCGCGCGGCGCGGCGCGAACACCTTCTGCACCAGGCGACGCAGCCGGGTGTGGTCAGGCGGGTCCGCGTGGAGCATGTGCGCGTAGACACCCGTCGCCTCGCTCGGCCGGGACCGGCCGCCACCCGGCCACCGGTGGACGTCTTTCGCCAGCCGGGGGTCGGTCAGGACCGCCCGCACGTCCGCGTAGCGGGTGACGACCCATGCCCGCCCGTAGCCCGGCATGCGCACCGGAGCGACCGGCCGGGACTCGCGCAGCCGCCCGAAGAACCCCAGCGGGTCCTGGTAGTAGGAGTCCTCATCGAGGGGCACCAGCTCTGCCGCGTCCGTCACGTTCCACACGCTAGGATTGCCGATTGCGTAATGCCATCGGTTTTCTCGCGAGGCTCGGACAGCCGGACCACCAACCCGGTCGAGTCCACCTTCGCCACCGTCAGGCTCACGGGCCGCCGGTATCGCGATGGCGTTCAAGCTGATCGAGTCCGCCCAGGCCCGCTGGCGAACGGTCAACACGCCACATCTGGTCGCCCTCGTCCGGGCCGGCGCGAAGTTCGAGCGAGGCCAACTCGTCGAGCGACCCGACGGATCAGGAGGTGATCAGCACGTTGCCTGACACGCCGATCCACAGGTCACCGATGAGTTCGACCGGCACGCCGAGTCAGTCACAGCACAACGAACCTACGGAACGGACCATCCAATGACCGAGCTGAACGCGGAACATGCCCGGCGGGCGATCGTCGAACACACTCGGCGTCTGGCGGAATCAGCCGCCGCGGCCGGACCTGACGCCGCCGTGCCGACAGCCCCGGAGTGGACCATCACTGACCTGGTCGAGCACGTGGGTCAGACTCAGCACTGGGTCGCGGGGATCATCGAGCGGCGCATCACCGACCCCGCACAGCTCCCCACGGAGATGGCCGTACTCCCCGCCGGCCCCCGCGAGTGGCAGGCGTGGCTGTCGCAGTCCGCGCAGCGGGTCGCGAGCGCATGCTCCGATGACGCGCTCGACGCGCCGGTGTTCAACCCCGCAGGGGACAAGCGGCCTGGGACGCGATTCTGGATGTCCAGCGTCCTCAACGAGACGGTCGTCCACGGCTTTGACGCAGCCAACGCGGCAGACCGGCCGGCCGACATTGACGCCGACATCGCAGCCGCGCTCATCAGCAACCACCTCGCGATGCTCACCTCCCCCGCGTGGGAGATGCAGCGGCCCGAGTCCGCCCACGCCATCCGGGGCACCGGGCAGACCCTGCAGTGGCTGGCCACCGACACCGCGGACGACGCGGGCGCCTGGTTCGTCGAACGGCGGCCTGACGGGGCAACGTGGCGGCCCGGAACCCAGAAGGCCGATGTTACGGTGACCGGCCCGGCACGATCGCTGCTGCTGACCCTGACCCGACGACTCCCTCTCACCGACCGCGAAGCCACCAGCATCAGCGTCGACGGGGACACCGAACTCGCCCGGCACTGGCTCGACAACACCGCCCATTTCAGCGGCTGACCGGCGCCGAGGCGCCACCGCCACGACGAAGGGAACGTCCGGCATGACACCGGTACGAGATGGCGTCATCGGGGAAGCAACGGACGGCGCGGGGACGTCTTCGCCCGCGGACGTTCAACTTGATCGAGCCAACCGACGAATCATGAGGTGATCAGCAAGTCGCCTGACACGCCGATCCACAGGTCTTGACTATTTCTCCGTTCGGCGAGCACAGAGACGCTCTTTGCGTCCGGCGACGACTAGAGCGGATCGGAAACGCCGACCGGCGGGCCAGTGAATTCGACCCAGTTGGCGTGGCCCACGGCGGTCAGAGCCTCCGGACCTGCCGGGCCGGGCAGCAGCGCGGCGAACTCTTCGAAGAAACGCTCGAGCCCAGATGGCGTGGTGATCACCAGCAACCGCCCCGGGGTCTCACCGATGTTCTGGAAGGCGTGTGGCGTGCCGCGCGGCCCGAACGCCATGCCGCCGGTCGACACCCGAAGCATGGCACCGCCGGCCTTGAACCGGAAATCACCGTCGAGGACATACCACAGCTCGTCTTCGCGCAGGTGCGTGTGCAGCGCCGGGCCTTTCTTCGGGCCGATCAGGAGTTCCATAACCGTAAGCGAGCCATTGGTCTGCCTGGTCGCCGCCTTGATGGTGACCACGTCACCTGTCGGAGTCTCCAGCGCAGTGCCCTCACCAGACTGAACGGCGAAGGGCGCAACGGGAGTGGGCACGCGGGCTCCATTCCCGGGCGAACTGCCTGGGACAAGGCCCCCTGCCAGCCGAGTATTGCTCATAGCGTGTCGCCTTCCCCCCGCCAATCGAGCCTGCTGCGCTGACAGCAGGAGCGCTAGGCCGTTCCGGTGCCGACTAATTCCCGCCAGCGATCTCTGCCGATACCAGCCGCTGGTGAAGTCGGCTGCCATCGGCAGGATCTGTGCCGAACACTACGCCCGCTGGCAGTTTGACGGCAGGGCGGTGCCATGTCTCTGCTAGGTGTGGCTGGCACACCCAGCACAGAGCAGAAGCGAGGACCGACATGGGTCATCTCCTGGCCTCACGGCGCCGGACAGCAGCCGCGGACCAGTCAGGCTCATTCAGACACGACCAGGTGGGCGTGGGGGTCATCTTCCCCAGCTTCAATTGCCCGGCTCGCAGGTACCGCGTCTTAGCCGCCCTCCGGGCGTCGCTCCGCGATGGCTTCGCCAGCCTAGACCCGGCACTCACTCGCAAGGAATCCGGCACCTGCGACAGACGGGAGGAGAGCAGTCAGGTGGGTCAGCCACTCGCGCTGGCTGCAGAGTTCAAGAAATCCTTCACAACATCCCACAGTCTCTCGCCTGACCGGAGCATGTCGTTATGGCCGACGCCAGGCAGGCTGACCAGCCGAGCATGGCCTTCCATGGCACTGGTCAGCTCGTTTGCCATCCAGGGCCGTGTGAGTGCATCTTCTGACCC
>DAIOWL010000151.1:0-425 GCA_036758545.1 Streptosporangiaceae bacterium
CTGCGCGCCGTGGGCACGGCGAAGGTTCGGTCTACCGAGATGCGGCGAACGGCACCTGGGTTGGCGCGATCTCGCTCGGGTGGCGTCCGGACGGTTCGCGAATCCGGCGCAAGGTCACCGGCCGGACTAAGACCGAGGTCCGCAAGAAGCTGAAGAAGTTCTAGGCCGAGGCGGATGCTGGATTGAAGACCTCGGCTTCCTACACGGTGTCCGAGGCCGTGGACGACTGGGCGGCTGAGGCGCTGGACGGGCTGGCGGACAAAACTGTCCGGTCACATGTGGACCTGCTCCGGCCGGTGACGATGCTGATCGGGAACGTCCCGCTCCGGGACCTGACGGCGCAGGACGTCAGGCGCACGCTGAGCAAGCTGGCCCAGACGCGGTCGACCAGGACGATGGCCAGTACGCACAACGTGCTGGTACGC
>DAIOWL010000151.1:435-4675 GCA_036758545.1 Streptosporangiaceae bacterium
GAGGACCTTGGCTTCCTACACGGTGTCCAAGGCCGTGGACGACTGGGCGGCTGAGGCGCTGGACGGCCTGGCGGACAAAGCTGTCCGGTCACATGTGGAAGCTCGGGGCGCGGCGGTCCCGATCGATCCAAGCTGGACCAACGTCGTTGATCGGTCTTCTGGACGGCATCACATACTGGTGAACGCCAACCCGAATGGCAACCGCCGGCGGCCAGTCTGGGAATTTGGCTGATCACGGCCGTCATGACCGCTGACTAGGCAACTCGGGTGGTATGGCACGACCATCTTCCGGCCAGGCGAAAACCGGATGACCTGCGGGCGCGGGCCGACCACACTGGGCGTCGTGGAGGTTGACAAGTTCATCCGTGACGGATACGTAGCCATCCGCGGAGCCGTGGACGGCGAGACGGTTACGGCGTGCCGGGAGCTGATCTGGGACGCGCTGGCCAGCCGAGGAATGCACCGGGACGATCCGGCAACCTGGCCGTCGCTCGTGGAGATCGACGACCTGCGTGCCGACCTATTCGCCGTCGCAGGCATGTCACCGGCTCTGGTAGCCGCCTATGACGAGCTGATCGGCCCTGGGCGGTGGAGTCCGCTGACCGATGTCGGCGCCGCGGTCATGGTGCGGTTCCCGTCGGAGGACCGCGCGAACGCCGGTTATCACATCGAGGGCAGCTATCGCGGCCCTAGCGGTTACTGGGTCAACATGCGATCGCGGGCACGCGGGCTGCTCGCGCTGTTCCTGTTCACCGACGTGGGCCCGGATGACGCACCGACGCGGCTGATGTGCGGCTCGCACTTGACGGTGCCGCAGTTCCTGGCGCCCTACGGCGAGGAAGGCACGAACGCGGACGCCGAGTTCTGGCGGCCTTCGGCGCTGTGCCTTCCTGTCGCGCATGTGACCGGCTCGGCTGGGGACGTGTTCTTGTGCCATCCGTTCATCGTGCACACCGCGACCTGGCCGCATCGTGGGACAGGACCGCGGATGATCGCCCAGCCCGCGGTTCATGTCGCTGACGGGTTCGCAGTTGACGGCAGCGATACGTCGCCAGTGGCGCGCGCCATCGCTGCGGGGCTCGCAACGGCGCGCGGATGAGGTGCTGCTCGTGACTGATACCGTGATACCGCTGACGATCTGCGACCTGACGCCGGAGGATCTGCCGTCGTGTGCCTGGTGGGTCTCAGCTCGGGACATTGCCCAGCTCGGTAAGACCCTGGAACGTGCCGGGCGCGGCGAGGTGGACTACCTGGCTGTCTACCCGCCGTCTGGCCTGCCCGTGGCGCTTGGCGGGGTCGACTACACGCGTAACCCGGGCGCTGGCACCTTGTGGCAGCTGGCGGTTCACGGGGCGCTGCAGTCGTGCGGGATCGGCACTCTGCTCATCAAAGCTGCCGAGCAGCGTATCCGTGCCCGCGGCCTTCACCGGGCCGAGCTTGGCGTGGAGGAGTGCAACCCGCGCGCCCGGGCGCTGTACGAGCGGCTCGGCTACCTCGCCTACGGCCGGGAACCTGACTCGTGGGACGAGGAGACGCCGGACGGGAGCATCACCCGCTACGAAACGGTCTGCACGCTGATGCGCAAAGAGCTACCGCAACCGGATGCCCCTCCCGGGGGAGAGGCTGAGCTACTGCTTAGGAGGACGTGAGCGGCCAGGCTTGGACCTGTCCATACCCAGGTCAGCAGACATGTGAAAGCACCCCGCGAGTTACCGTGAGCGCCCTCGGCCAGCAGCTCCAGGAATCCCGAGATAGCGCTCCCGGCCTGCTCCCGTCTTTCCCGTCACCCGCACTATCAGCTTGGGAATTGAACAGATCGCGGCCGATAAAGCCGTTAAGCAGCCGACTCGGAAGACCCTCAGTAGCCGTGATTGACCGCTCATTACCCTGGCTAATTGCACGCTAATTGCACAACGACCTTCCGCTTTTTAGGCGTGGCGTACGCCAAATCGTCGCCGATCGTTCGAGTGCTGGGAGCCGCCGCCGGTTGGTGCTGCTAGCCGTTCGACGCGGCGGTTGCTGTCGGTCGCAGCTAACCCTCAGATCCCCGGTCCTGGCGCTATCGGCCAGCGAGACCACTGGGACCACTGATACCAACTAGCTGACGAAGCTACCCCCTCCCTCCTCCCGTCGGCGTAATGCGTTCACGAACTTGCGCCAGCCCTTTGCGATCTGCCGCCCCTTCCAGGCTTGCGCTTCCGCTATCCCCGACGCCGCCTGCTGGAGATCCGTTGGAGTCTCGGCCGCAGGGGCGGGCGCCTCAGCCTGATTCTCGTGCTCCCGATCGGGATCGTCCTCGGCCGTGGTCATAAGCCCCGAGACTACTGGGACGATTGATAGTCGTCTATCACCTCTATGTGCAACATTCTCAGTTCGGCGGACTCGAACCATGACCCCTGCTTGCAGAGATCGTAGCCACCCAGCTCTGGTGTGGTCCTTCGCTGGTGGGCACTGGGTTGGGCTCTCCGTGAGTGACCGCGATTCACCAGTCGTCGCCACCGATCGGGCACGCAACGGGCACGCCACGGCGGTTTTCAAGATCGCTAGTAGGTTAGCGGGCGCTGCCGCTTTGACCTGCTCTGAGGACTAGCAGTCAGCTAGATGACCGGAAGATCATCCCGCATATATCCCGTGAGGGCTTCATGTGTCGCGAGGCGGTATCCGGCTGGTTCTGGCCGAGAACGGGCGGGTCACAATGGCAAGAATCCGGATCAGCCACTGCCACCACACCAAGGGGTCGCACTCCAGCTGCCAATAGCTCAAGGCACCACTCTGTGGAGCCCCATCTTCCCATGTGGCCTCTGCGCCAACGCCCAGGACGGGCCACCCGGCAGCAGGCAGGACGACAAAACCAGCATGCACCTGCGAGCTGGTGGCGGTGAACTGGCCGTTCCCGACCGTCGTCGTCGGGCCCTGGTAGCTGCCGTCCGGGCTGTTGAGATTGGCGCCGATGGTCACCTGTGCGGCCACGCCGGGACGATGCGAGGTGACGATCACTGTGACCTCGTCGGGAGAAAAGCTCGACACCGGCAGCGCTACCTGACACTGCTGGGTGACGTCGATCGCGATTCCCGGCCCTGAGGTAGCCTGATG
Organism: Streptosporangiaceae bacterium; assembly: GCA_036758545.1. Classification (GTDB taxonomy): domain Bacteria; phylum Actinomycetota; class Actinomycetes; order Streptosporangiales; family Streptosporangiaceae; genus Palsa-504. The sequence continues at coordinate 3,529 of DAIOWL010000151.1, forward strand.
CACGCCAGGGCGCGGGGCATCGGTGGGACCGGCGTGCAGGCGCTGCCACAGGCCAGCGATATCCATATCGGCCATCTCCCCTGCTGTACTCCCAGCGAGCATCTACAAGATCACCGGGTCATCTTAACCATCGACGGTCAACCGGATACTGGCATCCCAGTACCTGCCTCTAGCGGCTGGTCCTGGTCCCCATTTCCGCGGTCTCCCGACTAATGACAGCGTGACGCCCTGGTCCTCGCCGCCATCCCCCGGCCTGCTTCCGGCAATCTGGCCGCGCCCTGTCCTGTCCCACGCCCTTAGGTTCCGGCTGTCGTGAATATTCCTACGGCAGGTTCGGGGGAGGACGCCCACCCTTCCACCCGCATGCCACTCTCGCCGGTAACCGGTGGATATGTGTGGCAGGGAGAGCTGGCCTGGTGACCTCTTCTGTGTCAGGTTTCCTTAGCAATCTGGCTCACGTGCGACAGACTGCGCGAGTCCCAGCCGGTCGCCCCGGTACGGATGCCAGACCACGAGTGGGTACGGAGAACCTGGCGCTGTCGAAGCTGACCCTCCCGTCAGAGAACTTAGCGTGAACCTCAGAGCCGTGTATCACTAGCGGCGAGCCAGACCTCTGCTCGGCTAAACGGCACGACCAGGACCGGTTGATGCCACCGAGTAAGTCGCAGGAGGAACGATGGCATGGACACCCAACGTCCTGATTCCCAATCAGGAGAGCAAGGCTACGCCAGCCCTGGCTTATGGCGGGCTGGAGGGGCCGCAGCTGCATATGGTGCACCTGGGTGACAGCTCCAACGACATCTGGCACTCCAGGTCCGACGGGAACAGTTGGTCGCCCAACGTCCGGATTCCCGGTCAGCAGAGCAAGGCTGCACCGGCCATATTCGCGAGCAATGGACTGCTGCATATGGTGCACCTGGGTGAGAGCTCCAATGACATCTGGCACTCCACGTTCGACAAGACGACCTGGTCGCCCAACGTCCGGATTCCCAATCAGCAGAGCTGGGCTTCGCCAGCGCTTACCGACTTCGGTGGACTGCTGCATATGGTGCACCTGGGTGACAGGTCCACCGACATCTGGCACTCCACGTTCGACGGGAACAGTTGGTCGCCCAACGTCCGGATTCCCGGTCAGCAGAGCAAGGCT